>JBOGFO010000708.1:0-10982 GCA_050743445.1 Acidimicrobiia bacterium | reverse complement strand
TCCCGGCGCCTCTACCCCAACGTCGACTTCTACTCCGGCCTCATCTACCAGGCCATGGGCTTCCCCGTCGACATGTTCCCGGTGCTCTTCGCCATCCCCCGCACCGCCGGCTGGTGCTCCCACTGGCTGGAACTCCTCGCCGACCCGGACCAGAAGATCTCCCGGCCCCGCCAGCTCTACGTCGGCCCACCCGAGCGCGAGTTCGTCCCCATCAACCTGAGGTGAGCTGGGCGGCCGTCCCCCGGCTGCTGCTCACCATCATGGTCGGCGGCCTCGGGGCCGCCTGCGGTAGTGACGACGGCAACGACGACGCTCGTAGCAACGGGGCTGTCCCCGTCTCCGAGGGCGGGGTTCCGGTCGAGGTCAAGCAGTTCACCTTCATCCCGTCGGAGATCACCGCCTCGGCCGGTGAGGTGATCTTCAGCGTGAAGAACACCGGAACCCTCGAGCACAACCTCACCATCGACGAGCCGGAGTTCTCCCTCTCCGTGTTCCCCGGGAAGACCAGGTCCCGAAAGGTCGAGCTGGAGGCGGGCACCTACGACATCTACTGCTCCGTGACCGGACACCGGCTGGCGGGCATGGAGGGCGAACTCACCGTCAACTGAGGTAGAACCACCGCTGTGACCTACGTCTACCGGTTGGCCCTGGTCATCCACGTCTTCTCGGCGATCGTGCTCGTCGGGTCGATGTACTTCAACGTGGCCATCCTCACGCCGGCCCTCAACCGCATTCCCCCCGCCCAGTCCGCCGCCGTGGCCGACAAGGTCGGCGCCGGTTTGCGGATCGCCGGTCCCGCCAGCCTGCTCCTGTTGGGCCTGACCGGATTCCTGCGCCTCTTCGACCTGAGGCTGCTGGGGAGGTTCTTCAGCGTCGGCTTCCTCACCGACAGCTGGACGATCGCCATCCCGCTCTGGCTGATGTTCATCTCCTGGTTCCTGCTCGTGATCACGGGCACGCTCTCGGCCGTCTGGTACGAGAAGATCCTGGCCAAGAAGCTGCCGTACACGGCCGGCCTCCGTGACCTCGAGGAGCGCCGGGCGGCCCAGGAGAAGATCTCCGCCTACCAGGAGCGGCTCAACCTCCTCAACACGACGCTCGGGGTACTGGCCGCCCTGGGCGGATCCCTCTTCGCCTCCGGTCTCCTGAATTGACCGGGCCATGAGCAAGGGCGCCCTCGGGCTGCTGTCGGCGTACTGGCCGGAGCGGACGGCCCGCCACGCCCACATCCCCCTGGAACGGATCAGCCAGTTCGCCCTCCACCGCCAGGCGGCGACCGATCCCGACCGGCCGGCGCTCGTCACCCCGGAGCGGACGGTGACCTTCGCCGAGCTCTCGGCCGCCGTCGGCACCGCCGCCGGCCAGATCGGCGGCCGGGTCGAGGAAGGGGGGAGGGTGGCGATCCTGGCCGAGGACCCGGTGGACCTGGCCGCCCTCGCCCTCGGCTGCTTCGAGTCCGACCGCCTCGCCTTCCTGTCCGCCGGGCCTGTGGAAGGCCGGCTCCTCGACGCGTTCAGCCCCGACCTGGTCGTCGGGGCCGGGGGCGTGGCGCCGGGCGAGCTGCTGGAGGGCCCGCCGGCCACACCGGGCAAGGCGAACCTCCGCCTCCCCATCCTGGCCCTACCCCGCCCCTGGCCGGGCGAGGTGCTCCACAACCACAAGACCCTGGTGGCCACGGCTATCTCCTTCGGCTCGTTCTTCCTGCTCGAGCCGGGAGCCGAGGTGGTGTCCTTCGAGCCGCCCACCAGCTGGCTCGGCCTGGCCAGCCTGCTCGGCAGCTGGCACAAGGGCGCCACCGTGCGGGCCGCCTGGGGTCCCAGCTGGGCCGGCCACCCCGACCGGGTCGACTACCTGGTGGCCAGTTGGGAGACGGCCGAGGCCCGCTACCTCGGGTCGTCGCCGACCCTGCGGGACGTCCACGCCGGCGTGGGGGCGATCATCGGCATCAGCCATCCGTTCCCGACCGGACGACGCCGGCGCCTGGCCCGGCGCCTGCGCACCCCGGTCTTCACCCTGTTCGGCCGCAACGACCTGGGGCCCACCATCGGCAGCCATCCGACCTGGTACCTGGACGACGCCGCCGGCATTCCCATGCCCAACGTCGAGCTCAAGCCCCTCCACCCCCGCGACGGCTCGGAGCTGACCATCGGCTGGGACGCGGTGGAGGAGGGCGAGATGGGCGTCAAGTCGGTCATGGCCCCGGCCGGCGGGGTCCTCTCCGGCACCTGGCTGCGGGCCTTCATCACCGCCCTGGTCGATCCCACGGGGCTGTACTTCCTGCGCGCCGAGGTCGGCCTGCCTTTGCCCGAAGCAGAAGAGGCTGTTCCGGACGCAGAAGAGCCTGTCCCGGAGACAGAAGAGGGGCCGTGACGCCGAAGCGCCACGGCCCCCCCGGGGGCTGAGTCAGTCCTACCTAGGGTTCGTCTTCGTACTGGACGCCCGGGTGCCAGTTCTGCAGGTGGTTGCGGTGCAGGTCGTTGATGTAGCCGGGCCGGTAGTGCTCGTCGTAGAAGTCGGTGTCGAGGTGGTGGATGACGACGCCGAAGTGGGCCTGCATCGGGTTGTAGGTCACCGGCCACTGGCCGAAGTTGTCGATGCAGTACTGGATGTAGGCGACCGTGGCCTCCCGGCACCAGTCGGCCGGACGGGCCCGCGGGTGGTTGACGATGCCGTCGATGTAGCTGTCGTTCTTCCACGGCCCCATGCCCTGGGCCTCACGGAGGAGGTTCTTCGGGCCCGTGTCGCCCCACCGGCCTTCGCCGTACTTCGACTCCCACCAGGCGTCGACCAGCGACTCGGCCGTCGGGTACTGCGGCGACGGGCAGTAGGTGGCGGTCTTCACGCCCTCGATGCCGTAGACCTTGAGCTGGCCGGTCGAGATCGGCGCCTTCGGGTTGGGCGGTTCGATCTGGAAGCCGAGGCCGCGGGTCAGGTCGGGCAGGGCGCCGAAGAGGATGTCCGGGTTGAACCCGCAGAAGTTCCAGTGCCCGAGGCCCAGGGCCTCGGCTCCGAGCTTGATGTTCTGGACCATGATCCCGGCCGGGTACATCTCGACCTGGAAGATGAGCTGCTCCTCGGCGGCGATGGGGATGGGCAGCTCGAGCTTGCCCTCGCCGATCCACTCGGCCACGCCGGCGGGCCGGCCGCCGTTCCACTCGTCGATCATGTACATGTGCCAGGCGTCGTAGAAGTTGATGATGGCGTCGTTCAGCTTCCCGGCGTCGGTGATCGGGATCAGCCAGCTCGTCCCCGGCCGGTTGATGTTGTACTGGTAGGGGCCCATCAGGGTCGCGTTGTGGACCCCGGGGATGCGGGTCATGTAGTCGATGTCGGGCCGCTCGTCGAGGATCTGGGTGCAGCCCGCCCGGTACCAGTCGATGACCTTGTCGTAGCGGCCGGCCTCGGCATGGCCGTTGGCCGCCATCTCGACGGTGTTGGTGACGTTCTTCCCGGGGTTGTAGATGAACGCCCCGTTGTCGTTGATGATGAGCAGGTCATGGGCCCAGGAGTTGCCCGGGGCCGACGCTGTGCGACCGGCGATCTCGTTGAGCTCGTGGAACCCGCCGTCGAGGGAGATGTCCCAGGCGGCGATGCCGTTGAGGCCGCAGGCGGCCCAGGCCAGCAGGGCTTCCTCCACCTCGGACAGGGCGACCGGCTTCTTCTTGGAGACGAACTCGCACGGGCCCTTCATCTGCGACATCTCACGCCCGGTCACCGGGTGCTTCTCGGTCGTGCCGGAGTCGATCCGGTAGCCCAGGCCGACCCGGCGGGTCCTGATGTTGCGCAGCAGCTCGAAGGCGGAGGGACCCTCTTCGAAGGCCTTGCGCAGCTGCTCGGACTGGTTACCGCTCCCGGCGCCCGTCTGCCCTTGCTCGACTACAGCCATACGGCCCCCTTTACGAATGAACTGGTCGTGGGAAAAGGACCCTAGTAATCCGCGGGCCAGTCAACAAGCGCACCGATTACTGGTTCAGTTACGTATTTGCGGATACCGTCGAAGCCATGGAGCTGGTCGTACCGGCGGTTCTGGATGAGAGCTTCCTCGACGACCTCTCCGGGGTCCCGATCGCGCATCTCTACGGCTCGCTGCCCGACGATCCCAGCCTGCGGGAGAGCGGCTGGCTGCCCCGGACGGACCCTGACCGCCTGGCCGCCTACGTGGCCCGGGCGGCGGGCCAGGGCCGGGGGTTCTTCTATGCCCTCAACGCCGGTTGCCTGGCCAACGAGGAGTTCACCTCCGAGGGCCAGCGGTGGCTGGTCGACCGCCTCGGCTGGCTGGTCGACATCGGGGCCCAGGGGGTGGTGCTGGCCAACCCCTACCTGGTGGCCTTCGCCAAGGCCCGGTTCCCCCAGCTCCAGGTGGCGGTGTCCACGGCGGCGTGCGTCGACAGCGTGGACAAGGCCCAGTTCTACGAGGGCCGGGGGACGGACGTCCTCTACCTGCCCGAGTACGTCAACCGGGACTTCCGGCTCCTGCGGGAGCTGCGCAAGCGGATCAGCTGCCGGCTCGTGCTCCTGGCCAACGTGGGCTGCCTGCTCCACTGCCCGCTGAGGACGTTCCACATCCAGGCCATCTCCCATTCGGGGCGCTCCCAGCAGCTGGGGACCTACGTCGACTACTCGCTCATGTGGTGCACGTCGGAGAAGACCCGGGACCCCGGTCTGATGGTGAAGTCGCCCTGGATCCGCCCCGAGGACCTGGGGGTCTACGAGGCGCTGGGCTATGACGAGTTCAAGCTGGCCGGGCGGGAGATGGACCGCCCCTGGGTCGAGCGGGTCACCCGGGCCTACGCCGCCCGGCGCCACGACGGCGACCTGAACCAGCTCATCCTGGGCTTCGACCAGATGGAGCCTTTCGGCAACGTGCCCGTCCGCCTCGACAACCGGGCCCTCGACGGCTTCGTTGATTTCTTCCACAAGAAGCACGACTGCCGCATGGGTTGCCGGGACTGTCACTACTGCGACGACTGGGCCCTGCGCGCCGGCCGCTTCGAAGCCGACCCCGCCGCCTACTCCGGCCGCATCACCCGCCAGCTGGCCCGCCTGGAGGAAGGCGCCTTCCAGTCCCGCAGCGGCTTCTGACCCAAGGCCGGAGCGTTTGTGGCCCTGTGAGGGCTCAAAACGCTCTGGCCTTCAGGGGATCTCCCGCTCCGAGAGGATGGGCGTGACGCCCTTGAGGAGCAGGGGGAGCGTGGGGGACAGGCGGGTGTCCACCGGAACGCCGAAGTGGGCGGCCAGGGCTGCCGCCGCTGCCTTGACGGGCGAGGTCAGGTCACCGTCCGGTTCCTGGAACAGGAGGCTGAGCCGGCCGGCGGCGAGGCCCTCGGAGAGGATGGCGAAGCCGACGCCGGCCAGCTCGGGCACCGACTCCTCGACCGCCGCCTGGACGTCGTAGGGGAGCCGGCGGCCGCCGCCGAGGGTGAAGGTGTGCTCGGCCCGGCCGAGGATCTTCATCCGGGGGGAGGGGAGGCCGCACGGGCACGGGGTCGGGTCCAGGGTGCCGATGTCGCCGCCGTCGAAGCGGACGTAGATCGAACCCCAGGGAACCATGGTGGTGTGGACGACGGCCCCCCGCTCCCCGGGAGCGGCGGGGGCGCCCCCGGCGTCGAGGACCTCGACCCAGCAGGTGTCGGGGACCACGTGGAGCCCGGACTGCCGGCCGCACTCGACCGAGAGCATGTTCTCGCTCGACCCGGCCAGCTCGACGATGCGTCCCACTCCCGTGATCGCCCTCAGGTGCTCCCGCATGCCCGGGGTGATGGGGGCGCCGGTCACGGTCAGGCACTCGACGCTGCCGAACACGTCGCCGGCCGAGCGGCCCTGGCGGCGGGCCTCGGCCAGGAGCGAGAACACCATGGGCAGGAACAGGATGAGGAAGCGGGGCCGGAACCGACGGAGGGCGTCGACCACCCGGTCGGCGAAGCGGGGGAGGTACGTCCCGGCCACCACCACCCCGGGCAGGTCGAGGCGCTCGACCATGTAGCTCTGGACGGCGGCGTAGACGTGCCAGCCCGGCGCCACCAGTAGGAACGTCGTGTCGGGGCGCAGCCCGGCCCACCAGTGGGCCCGCAAGGACGATGCCCCCTGGCGGTCCCGCCACTCCCGGGGCCAGGACAGGAACGTGGTCCCCGAGGTGCCCGAGCTCACGGTGATGATCCGGCCGGCCGCGCTTCCCAGCCGTTCGATGCCGGTGGCCCCGCCACCCGCCGTCCGCCGCTGGAGGGCGACGACGTCGGCCTTGCGCAGGATGGGGATGCGGGCGAGGTCGTCGAGGGAGGCGAAGCCCGAGGCGTCGAACCCGGCGGCGGCGAAGCGGTCCCCGTAGAAGGGCAGCTCGGCGGCGGCCACCCCGACCACCTCCGCCGCCCGCCCGGCGACCCAGTCCCGCAGACCGGCGGGGGAGAGGCGGTCGAAGTCGTCGAAGGGCTCGGTGGCGGTGGTCACGCCCGGGCCAGCCGCGGCGCCGCCGGTTCTCGGGGGCAACCGGCCGGTTCCAGGCGGGACCCCTCCAGGAGGTAGCGGACGGCCGGCGTGGTGTGGGCGAAGGCGGCGGTCAGCGCCGTCCCTCCCGGCGCCGGCTCCAGGTCGTACAGCTCGGGGTCGACGTGGAACAGGCCGCAGTGGTCGCAGTCGCCGGCGACGAGGAAGGCGGCGTCGGCCCGCAGGAGGCTGCGGACGGCCATGCCCCACCGCCGGCCGTAGCGCTCCGCCTCGGCCGGGAACGGTGCCCCCTCGGGCACGGTCACCGCCACGCAGCCGGCGACGTCGGCCAGGGCCAGGCCGGTGACGTCCACGGCCTCGGCGAAGGGAGCGAGGACGTCGGCCCGCAGGATCACGACGGCGGGCCGCAGGAGCCGGAGGGCGTCCACCATCCGGACGGCCATGGTGGCGAGCCCGTCGTTGCAGAAGGTGTCCGCCCCGAGCCGGTCGACCGCCCCCCCGGCCAGGTGCGGGACGTAGCTGCCGGCCGAGAGGAGGACGAGCGGGCTGGAGCCGTACTCGAAGTAGGCGACGGTGGCCCCGGGCCCGACCCCCCAACGGGCCAGCAGGCGCTCGAGGGCGGTTGACCAGGCCCCGAGCTCGGCGGGGTCGACGCCCACCCACAGGAACGGGTCGTCGGTCGCCTCGAGCTGGAGGGAGAGGGGCGGGAGGCTCCCGTCCGCCCGGCGGCCGCCGTACGGGTCGTCGTGGACGGCGGCCCAGTCCTCCAGATCGTCGAGGGTCCAAGGGGTGACCGAACCGGTTCCTTCCCGGCGCGCGGCATAAAAGGGACGACCGGCCCAAAGGTGCTCCACCGGCGGGACGGTAGCTGAAGATCTCACATACCAGGGGGGGTGGAATTGGGTAGTAGCATCCCGATCGCAGCAGCCGGCGAAACCGGGGGGCTTCGATGGACTGCCGGCCGACAAGTGCTCTGCCCAAGACGTTCCTGCACCCTTGCCTTCTGCTCCTCCTCAAAGAGGAACCGGGCTACGGGTACGACCTGGTGACCCGCTTGCGGGAGCTCGGTCTCGACGACGATTCAGCCGCCGTCTACCGCGCCCTGCGCTCATTGGAGGAGCGCGGCGAGGTGTCGTCGTACTGGAACACCTCGTCCACCGGGCCGGCCCGGCGGATGTACCGGCTGACGCCGGCCGGGGACGAGGCGCTGACGGTCTCCGTCCAAGGTGTGGCCGAGACCCACCATGCCATCGAGCGCTACCTGTGCCGCCATGCCCTGCTCCAGGCCCGCCCGCAGCCGGCCAAGACCGAGGACCCGGGCGCCCGCCAGGGTCAGGTCAGCGCCCTGCGCGAGCTGGCCCGCCGGAGCCGCCGGTGACCACCGCCCGGCGGGAATTCGACCGCCGAGTCGAACCCGGCCGGGCACTGGCAGGTGACGCCGAACTGATCGCACGGGCCTGCCACGCCATGGCCGGGCGGTTCCACACCGGGGGCCAGCTGGTGGTGTTCGGCAACGGGACGGCCGCCACCGACGCCGAGCACATCGCGGTGGAGTTCGTCCACCCGGTCATCGTGGGCAAGCGGGCCCTGCCCGCCCTCTCCCTGGCCGAGGACCCGGCCACCCTCACCGGCCTGGCCCGGCGGGTCGGCTTCGACGAGATCTTCGCCCATCAGGTGCGCCAGCTGGCCGCCGCGGGCGACATCGCCCTCGGCGTCTCGGCCGACGGTGCCTGTGTCAACGTCTCCCGGGCCCTCGAAGCGGCCCACGACCTCGGGTGCCTGACCATCGCCCTGGTCGGCGGCGACGGCGGGCCGATCGCCGGCGCGCCCTTCGTGGACCACGCCGTGGTGGCCCGGTCCGACGACCCCTGTGTCGTCAAAGAGGTCCACGTCACCATCTACCACGTCCTGTGGGAGCTGGTGCACGTGTTCTTCGAGCATCCCGGCGCCCTGGCCCCGGTGCCCGCGGTCCCGGGGCTCGTCCCGGTGGACGTGGAATGCCACGACGAGGTCTGTATCACCTGCTCCGACCAGGCGCTGCCCGTGCGCGTCGTCGAGCTGCTGCCCGGCGACCTGGCCCTGGTGGACACGGGGTCGGGCATCGAGGAGGTGAGCGTGGCCCTGGTCGACGCCCGGGTGGGCGTCACCGTCCTCGTCCACGCCAAAGAGGCGATCGCGGTGGTCGAGGGCGACGGATGAGCGTCGAGGAGCTCTACCCCTTCCTCTACTCCGACAAGAACGGCGCCGGCCGGGGAGGCCCCGGCGACACCGTCGACGCCGTGCTGGCCGAGGTCCGCCGCTCGACCGCCGAGAAGGCGGCCGAGATCGTGGCCCTGCGCACCGCCTTCGTCGAGGACCAGGGCGAGGCCCTCGAGGCGGCGGCCGCCGCCATGGCCGCCCGCTTCGCCGCCGGCGGCCGGCTCCTCACGTTCGGCAACGGTGGCAGCTCCACCGACGCCGCCGACGTGGCCGCCCTGTTCCTGAACCCGCCCCAGGGCCGCCCGCTGCCGGCCATGGCCCTCACCACCCGGGTGGCCGTGATAACCGCCCTGGCCAACGACGTGGGGTTCGACGTCGTCTTCTCCCGCCAGATCGCGGCCCAGGCCGCGCCGGCCGACATGGCCTTCGGCGTGTCCACCAGCGGCGGGTCGGAGAACGTGCTCCGGGCCTTCGACGAGGCTCGGCGGGGTGGGCTCCTGACCATCGGACTGGCCGGCTACGACGGCGGCCGGATGGCCGAATCGGGTCACATCGACCACCTCTTCGTCGTCCCTACGGCCTCGGTGCACCGCATCCAGGAGGCCCAGACCACGGCCTACCATGTGCTGTGGAGCCTGGTGCAGTCGGCCCTGAACACCTAGTGCCGGGCCCGGCCGCACCCGCCGGGGAGCGCCGCCGGCTGCGGGTGAGGGTGAGGGTGACGGGCATCGTCCAGGGGGTCGGCTACCGCCCCTTCGTCCACGCCCTGGCCGGTCGCCACGGCCTGGGCGGGCTGGTGGGCAACGACGCCGAGGGCGTCTTCATCGAGGCCGAAGGCGAGAGCGACGCCGCCCTGGCCGCCTTCGTCGGCGCGCTGGAGGCCGAGGCACCGCCGCTGGCGGTCGTGGAGTCGGTGACGGCCGAGGCGATGGCGGCGGTGGGGGAGTCGAGCTTCGTCATCGTCACCAGCCGCGACGGTGGCGCCCACGTCGCCCTCATCTCCCCCGACATGGCCACCTGCGACGACTGCCGGGCCGAGATGGGCGACCCCGGCGACCGGCGGTACCGCTACCCGTTCACGAACTGCACCAACTGCGGGCCCCGGTTCACCATCACCCGGGGGGTGCCCTACGACCGGCCCCTCACCACCATGGCCGGCTTCGCCATGTGTGACGAGTGCGCAGCCGAGTATCACGACCCGGCCGACCGCCGCTTCCACGCCCAGCCCGTGTGCTGCCCCCGGTGCGGCCCGGCGCTGCGGCTCACCGATGCCGCCGGCCGGCCCCTTCCCGGGGACCCGCTGGCCGAGACCGTTCGCCGGCTGGCCGAGGGGGCCGTCGTCGCCGTGAAGGGCCTGGGGGGATACCACCTGGCTGCCCGGGCCGACGACGAAGCCGGCGTGGCCCGCCTGCGGAGCCGCAAGCACCGGGAGGACAAGCCCTTCGCCGTGATGGTGGCCGACCTGGCCGCCGCCGGCCGGCTGTGTGTGGTCGACCCCGCCGGGGCGGCGCTGCTGGCCGGGCCCGGGCGACCGATCGTCCTCCTCCCGCGGCGGCCCGGGGCGCCGGTGGCCGCCTCGGTGGCGCCGGGCAACCGCAGCCTGGGGTTGTTGCTGCCCTACACGCCGCTCCACCACCTCCTGGCCGAGGCGCTGGGCAGTCCCTTGGTCCTCACCAGCGGCAACCTCTCCGACGAGCCAATCGCCTACCGGGACGACGACGCCTTCGAGCGCCTGGGCGGGATCGCCGACGCCTTCCTCCTTCACGACCGGCCCATCCACATCCGCACCGACGACTCGGTCACCCGGCCCTTCCGGGGCGGAGAGCTGGTGCTGCGCCGGTCCCGGGGCTACGCCCCCCGGCCCCTGCGCCTGCCGTGGGACTTCCCCCGCCCGGTGCTGGCCACCGGCGCCGAGCTGAAGAGCACCTTCTGCGTGGCCAAGGGCCACCACGCCTTCGTGTCCCACCACATCGGCGACCTGGAGAACTACGAGACCTACCGGTCCTTCACCGAGGGGATCGAGCACTTCTGCCGCCTCTTCGACGTGACGCCCGAGGCGGTGGCCCACGACCTGCATCCGGAGTACCTCTCCACCAAGTACGCCCACGACCAGGAGGGCGTGGATCTGGTGGGGATCCAGCACCACCACGCCCACATCGCCTCGTGCCTGGCCGACAACGGCGAGCGCGGCCCGGTGATCGGAGTGGCCTTCGACGGCCTGGGCTGGGGGCCCGACGACACCATCTGGGGCGGGGAGCTCCTGGTTGCCGACCTGGCCGGTTATCAGCGCGTCGGCCACCTCGACACCGTGCCCATGCCCGGAGGGGCGGCCGCCATCAAGG
>JBOGFO010000707.1:0-9684 GCA_050743445.1 Acidimicrobiia bacterium | reverse complement strand
GACGGCGTACTACTACGTGGCCCTGGCCGGCCTCGGGCTGGCCCTGGTGGCGGCCCGGAACCTGCGCCGGGCCCGCACCGGACGGGTCCTCATCGGCACCCGGGACAATGAGGCGGCGGCGGCCGCCTTCGGGGTCAACATCACCCGGGCCAAGCTGACCGCCTTCGCCGCTTCGGGGTTCCTGGCCGCCTTCGCCGGCGGCCTGTACGTCCATCACCAGCAGAGCCTGGGGATCACCCCGTACCAGCCCGAGGAGAGCCTGCGGGTGTTCGCCATGGTCGTCATCGGCGGGCTCGGCTCGCTGCCCGGCGCCCTGGTGGGCGCGGCCTACGTGCAGGGGCTCGACTCGTTCCGGGCCGAGTTTCCCCGAGCCCTCCAGCCCTTCGTCGCCCTCCTCGGTACCGGGCTCGGGGGCATCGTCGTCCTCACCGTCCTGCCCGGCGGGCTGGGTGGGGTCGTCTACGCCGTCCGGGACCGGGGGCTGCGCCGGGTGGCCCGGCGGAGGGGGCTGTGACCGTCACGCCGGCGCCCATGACGCCGTTGCCCCTGACGCGGCTCGACCGCTTGCGGGCGTGGCTGACCGTCTCGCTGACGGGCGGGGCGCCGTTATATCCGCTGGTGGTGCTCTTCGGGCTGAACGCGGTGGACGAGCTCGACCGGGCCGCCCTCAACGTGTTGACGCCGGAGATCCGCGACCACTTCGGGCTCAGCCTCTCGGGGGTGCTCGCCCTGGTGGCGCTGGTCGAGGTCGGCGCCATCCTCCTCGGCCTCCCCCTCGCCTTCTGGGCCGACCGCCGGTCCCGGGTGCGGATCGCCACCGCCGGCGCCACCCTGTGGGGCGGCTTCTCGCTCCTCACCGGGCTCGCGCCCAGCCTCCTCGTCCTGGCCGTGGCCCGGGCCGGGGCGGGCATGGGCCGGGCGGTCAACACCCCGACGCACTTCTCGCTCCTGGCCGACTACTACCCGACCAGCGTGCGCCCCAAGGTCTACGGGGTCCACCGCTCGGCCAACTCGACGGGCCAGATCCTCGGCCCGGTCATCGCCGGGGTGCTCGCCCTGGTGCTGGGCTGGCGGGCCCCGTTCGTCCTCTTCGCCATCCCCACCGCCGTGTTCATCGTGCTCGCCCTGCGCCTGCGGGAGCCGACCCGGGGGGCGGAGGAGCGCCGGGCCCTGGGGGCGGCCGAGGACGTCGCCCTCACCGAGGAGATCGCCCCCCGCTTCGGGGAAGGCGTGCGCCTCCTGTGGAGCGTCCGGAGCCTGCGGCGCATCTGGTATTCGCTGCCCTTCGTCGCCGGGGTGATCTTCGTCGGCCTCGGCGCCCTGTTCTCCCTCTTCTACGAGGAGGAGTTCGGCCTCAACGAGGCGCAGCGGGGACTGGTGTCGGCCGTCACCGAGCCGTTCCAGATCCTCGGCCTCCTGGTCGGCATCCCCGTGGCCAACAAGCTCATGAAGCGGGACCCGTCGCTGGTGCTGCGCCTCCTCGCCTTCATGGGGGTGATCATCTCGTCGGCCTTCGCCGGGCTGGCGCTGGCGCCGACGCTGCCCGTCGTGATCGGCCTGCACCTGTTCATCGCCGGCGTGGGGGCGGTGCTCCAACCCGGCGCCTACGCCCTGGTGTCGCTGGTGACGCCGCCCCGGGCCCGGTCGCTGGGCTTCGCCCTGGGGGCGGCGTTCATCCTCCCCGGCCTGGCCGCCTTCCCCGTCATCGGCGGGGTGGCCGATACCTACGGGGTCCGCAAGGCCCTGCTGGTGCTGGTGCCCCTGTTGCTCATCGGCGGGTTCATCCTGGCGTCGGCGGGCAAGTTCCTCAACGCCGACATCGTCCGCACCCGCACCGCCTCCCTGGCCCGGGCGGAAGCCCTCCTGGCCCGCCGGCGGGGGGAATCCAAGCTGCTCGTGGTCCGGGGCCTCGACGTGGCCTACGACGGCACCCAGGTGCTCTTCGGCGTCGACTTCGAGGTCGGGGAAGGTGAGATCGTGGCTCTGCTCGGCACCAACGGGGCGGGCAAGTCGACCCTGCTGCGTGCCATCTCGGGCGTGGCCGAGCCGGCCGCCGGCGTGGTCGTCCTCGACGGCGTCGACCTCACCGGGGTGGCCCCGCACCACATCGCCGGCATGGGTGTGGCCCAGGTGCCGGGAGGCAAGGGCGTGTTCCCTTCCCTCACCGTGGCCGAGAACCTGCGGGTGGCGGCGTCGGCGCAGCGCCTGCGGGGCGCCGAAGCGGAGGCGGCCATGGAGGCCGCCACCGCCCACTTCCCGGTGCTGCGGCTGCGCCTCGACCAGCCCGCCGGCACGCTGTCGGGGGGCGAGCAGCAGATGCTGGCCCTGGCCCAGGCGTTTGTCTCCCGTCCCCGGCTGCTCCTGGTCGACGAGCTGTCGCTGGGACTGGCGCCGGCGGTGGTGGGGAGGCTCCTGGAGGTGATCCGGGCCATCCGGGACCAGGGCACGACCGTGGTCCTGGTGGAACAGTCGGTGACGACCGCGCTGGCCCTGGCCGACGTCGCCTACTTCATGGAGAAGGGCGAGATCCGGTTCCGGGGGCCGGCGGCCGACCTGGCGTCGCGCCCTGACCTGCTGCGGGCGGTATTCCTGAAGCCGGTGCCTGGATCTCATATGACAGCGTCTCCGGTGGGGTCTCCGGTGGCTGGGCCATCCGCCGCCCCCCGCCCGGATGGGCCGGAGGCGCCACCGGCGCTCGAGGTCGTGGGGCTCTCGAAGCGGTTCGGGGCGGTGGTCGCCCTCGACGAGGTCACCCTGTCCCTGCCCCCCGGACGCATCCTCGGGATCATCGGCCCCAACGGCGCGGGCAAGACCACCTTGTTCGACGCCGTCTCCGGGTTCGTCCCTCCCGACGCCGGCCGGGTGGCACTCGCCGGGGTGGACATCACCCCCATGGCGCCGGACCGGCGGGCCCGCCTCGGCCTGGGCCGGTCGTTCCAGGACGCCCGGCTCTTCCCGTCCCTGACCGTGGCCGAGTCGATCGGCTTGGCCCTGGAACGGAAGGTGGAGGTGCGCGATCCGCTGGCCACCGCCCTCGGGTTGCGGGCCGTGGCCCGGTCCGAGAGGTGCGTGACCGACCGGGTGTCTGAGATCATCGAGCGTATGGGACTGGGGGCCTACGCCGACTCCTTCGTGGCCGAGCTGTCGACCGGCACCCGGCGGCTGGTCGATCTGGCCTGCGTCCTGGCCCACGAACCGACCGTGCTTCTGCTCGACGAGCCGTCGTCGGGCATCGCCCAGCGGGAGGCGGAAGCACTGGGACCCGTCCTCGTCGACATCCGGGACCAGACCGGCGCCGCCCTGGTCGTGATCGAGCACGACCTGCCGCTGGTGTCGGGCATCGCCGAGGAGATGGTGGCCCTCGACCTGGGCCGCGTGCTGGCTCGGGGCACCCCGGCCGAGGTGCTCGCCGATCCGCAGGTGGCCGCCGCCTACATGGGTGCTCCCCGTGCCTGACCGGCGCGAGGTGGCGGCGGCGGTGGTCAAGGGGCTGGCCCGCTACCGATGGGTGCTGGCCATGGTTTCGGTCGTCCTGCTGCTGCTCGCCCTCCTGCCCGAGGGTGGGCCTCCCGCCGGGCAGGCGGCGGGGCCGACCACCCGGGGCCATGCCGGCGGCGCCTTCACCACCATCGACCCCACACCCGGCCGGAGGTCGCCGGGGACGGGGCCGGGAACCCAGGCCGGGGCGGACCAGTCCGGCACCGGGACGGGGGCGGGAGCCACCGACACGACGGCGGGCACCACCGCCACCACGGGCGCGGCCGGAGGCACGGGCGCCGGCGGGACCACGACGTCGAGCACGGGCCGTCCGGCGGCGGGCGCCGCCCTGGACCCGGGCCTCCCCGACGTCGCCTGCGACGCCACCACCGGCCGGCTGGCCATCCCCACCCGGTATGCGCCTCCCTGTGTCCCGCGCGTGACCGCCAACGGGGGGGCCACCTATCAGGGCGTGACGGCGGAGCAGATCACGGTCGCCGTCTACATGAACCGGCTCGACCCGGCCGCCCAGGCCCTCCTCACGGCCGCCGGGTTCAACGACTCCGAAGCGGACATGAAGGCCACGTACCAGTCCTACGTCGACTACTTCGAGCACCACTACCAGACGTGGGGCCGCAAGGTGAAGCTCGTCTTCGTCGAGCCGTCGGGAGCCGACGACGACGACGCCGCCGCTCGGGCCGACGCCATCAAGGTGGCCACCGAGATCAAGGCCTTCGCCTCCTGGGGCGGGCCCATCGCCACCACCGCCTACGCCGACGAGTTGGCCGCCCGCAAGGTGCTGTGCATCTGCACCATCTCCCAGCCCATCGAGTACTACACGGCCCGGGCCCCGTACGTGGTGTCCACCTTGATGAGCTCCACGCAGGGCTACACCCATCGGGCCGAGTACGTGGGCAAGCGGCTGGCCGGCCGTCCGGCAAAGCACGCCGGCGACGTGTTCCTGGCCCAGGAGACCCGCAAGTTCGGGCTCCTGTACTACGAGACGGCCGAGCAGTCCTACCGCTCCGGTATCGAGTACTTCGAGCGGGAGCTGACCCGCTACGGCGTCACCCTGACCGAGAAGCTGGCCTTCACCGGAGCCAACATCGACCCCGCCGCCACCCAGGAGCAGGCCCGGACGATGATCGCCCGCCTGAAGGACGCCGGGGTGACGAGCATCCTCTTCGCCGGCGATCCGCTCTCCCCGGTGTTCTTCACCCAGGAGGCGACCCGTCAGCGCTACTCGCCGGAGTGGGTGCTCACCGGGTCGGCCTTCACCGACACCAGCTTCTTCGCCCGGACCTACGACCAGACCCAGTGGGCCCATGCCTTCGGGCTGTCCTTCCTGCCCGCCCGCCTCCCGGTGGAGCAGGGCGACAGCTACCGGGTCCACGTCTGGCACCACGGCTCGCCCCCGCCGGCCGAAGCGGCCCACGGGCTCATCTACAGCGTGCCCTGGATCTTCTACACCGGGATGCACCTCGGCGGCCCAGCGCTGACGCCGGAGTCGATCCGCGACGGCCTCTTCCGCTTCCCGCCCACCGGGCGGGGGTCGCTCACCAACGTCCACATCTCCTTCGGGCGCCACGGGGTCTGGCAGTTCGACGACTGGCTGGCCAACGACGACGCCACCGAGGTGTGGTGGGACGGCACGGTCACCGGCGAGGACGAGGTGGGCAACTCCGGTCTCGGCCTCTACCGCTACGTGGACGGAGGCCGGCGCTTCCTGCCCGGCCAGCACCCCTCGACCGACCCCTTCGTCTTCTCCCGGGACCGGACGGTCACGATCTACAACGAGCCGCCGGCGTCCGACCGTCCGCCGAGCTACGAGCACAGGAGCTGACGGACTTCGGCGACGACGCCGGCGGGGCGCTGCACCATGTCGTTCCAGACGTATTCGAGCATCCGCCATCCTGAGAGCTCGACGTGGTTCCGCTTCGTGGGGTCCCGCCGGAAGTTCCGCGGCGTGAGATGGCTGGCGTCGTCATTGCATTCGAGGCTGCGGCGGAGATCAGGCCAGGCGAGATCCAGGTAGTACGTGCGCCCGAAGACCCGGATCTCGAACTCGTAGACCGGTTCCGGGACCCCGGCGGCAACGAGCAGCCGTCCCATCCGGCGAGCGAACTCCCCTCTCGGCGGAGACTTCGAGTCTCGTTCCAGCAGGATCGATCGGAACCGGCCAACACCGTGCCGGCCGCGCACCGCATGGAGCAGCAGGCAATCCCAGGCTTCTTCGTAGGTGAGCAGGCGTTGGTAGACGGCGCTGTCGAGGAGCCGGACGGGATCGTCGACCACCCGGCAGCAGTCCAGGATCGTCCGGGCCACTCCGGTCACCGGGACGCGGTTGCGGATGACCGGGGCGAGGAGGCTCAGGTCGGTCGACTCGTGAAAGGTGACGCCGGGCCGCTTCCGGGGCCGCCGGTAGCGGGGCACGGTGACGTCGATGAAGCCGGGTATCCCCTTGCACCCCTCCAGCTGGTGGAGAAAGGCGGCGGCCTTGTGGGACACGACGGCCGGGGCCGTCGCCGAGAGCACTGCCGCCATGGCCCGGTTCTCGAACGCGCCGCGGACACCCCAGGTCCGGTAGGTCGCCGGCGCCACCCGGGTCAGATATCCGGCCTGAACCTGGTCGGCGATCCAGTACCGGTCGGCGCCGGCCCGGAGGAGCTGCTCGCGACTCAGGACCGAGTGCTGGTCCTCAGCCATCGCAGCCAGCCGGCTCAAGATCTCGTCCACCTGCGTCTCCCTCGCTACATGCGTTCATTCGTCGAGGCCCATGAGCGCCGACAGATGCACGCACCTACGGATGGCGGGGGGAAGACGGGCCTACATGCGTTCATTCGTCGAGGCCCATGAGGGCCGACAGATGAACGCACGTATGGCGAGGGGAGGTTGGGGGTCCGGGGCCGTAACGGCGGCGCCGGGAAGCCGGACTGAAGGGCACTCGACCGGAGGTACGGTAGCGGCATGTTCGGATCACAGAAAACGAAAATGGTGGAGCCGGAGCGGGCCCTGGCGGGACGGGACCAGACGATGCCGGTGCCGGAGCGGCACCACGTGCTCGGGACGCCGCTCAAGGGGCCGTTCCCGGAGGGCTTCGACCAGATCGTGGTCGGGATGGGGTGCTTTTGGGGAGCGGAGCGCAAGTACTGGGAGGCGGGCGGGGTGTACACGACCGCCGTCGGGTACGCCGGCGGGTACACGCCGAACCCCACCTACGAGGAGGTGTGCTCGGGGAAGACGGGGCACAACGAGGTGGTGCTGGCCGTCTTCGATCCGGCCGTCACCAGCTACGAGGCCATGCTGAAGATCTTCTGGGAGGCGCACGACCCGACGCAGGGCATGCGCCAGGGCAACGACGTCGGCACCCAGTACCGCTCGGCCATCTACACCTTCACCCCCGAGCAGCGCGCCGCCGCCCTCGCCTCCAAGGAGGCGTACAACAAGTCGCTGCGCGACGCCGGCTACGGCGAGATCACCACGGAGATAGAAGACGCCCGGCCCTTCTACTACGCCGAGGACTACCACCAACAGTATCTAGCAAAGCACGTAGATGGGTACTGCGGCCTCGGCGGGACGGGCGTCACCTGCCCAACCGGCCTCACAACCAGCGAGCGGCCACCGGGTAGCCACAGCTAGCAGGCTTCGGGGCGGCCCGGAACCAAACGGGCACAATGGGTCTTGACGATTAAGAGCCAGATCGGGCCACCAAGAAAACCCCCCGCCCGGCCCCTGGGGAAGGGGCCAAGCAGGCTTTAGCCCAGCGGTTCCCGCCACCCTCCGGCCAGGGTCAGGCCACCGGTTTGTAGTCCCGACCACGCTGCGGGACCATGAAGGTAAGCGTGGGCGAACGGGAGGGTTTTCATGACATCCATGGACCGCACGGACATCGATGCTACGAGTGCGCCGGAACAAGGCAGTGCGGCGTCCCGGAGACAGTTCTTAGGTCTGGCCGCCCTTGCTACCGCCGGGGTGGTGATCGTCGGGACTGGGGTCGACCACGCCCACGCCACGCCCCCATCGGGCGACATGACCCGCACCGACCTTGCCGTGGGGCGTCTCAAGGACGGAGTCACCATGGCCATGCACGGGCCCAGCGACTTCCACATTGTTCATGTTGTTCTTCAGCCTGGCGCTGACAGCGGCTGGCACACCCACCCCGGCACCGCTCTCGACATTGTGACCAGTGGCACGATGACGTGGTACTTCGGCGGAGCCGACTGCGATCCGGTCACGGTCGATGCTGGTAGCGCGGTGTTCGTACCGGGGGGCGTCGCCCACAAGGCCCGCAACGAAGGGTCGAAGCCTGCGGACGTCTACGTCACGTATCTCGTCGCCGCTGGGGCCGTCCCACGAAACGACGCAGCCGAGCCGGACAACTGCACGAAGTGAGAAACGAATGACCCCGCCATGGGTGAAGAATTCGCCGGATAGGAACCACCAGCAGTACCTGGCCAAGAACCCTTACGGTTATTGCGGCCTGGGCGGCACCGGGGTGAGCTGTTCGTGAGCCCCCTGTCGTACGCCCATGGCGCCAGCGCGACTCCGCTCATCGGCGAGACCATCGGCGAGAACCTCGAGCGCACCGTGGCCACCAACCCGGACGGCCTTGCTCTCGTCTCCCGCCACCAGGACCTGCGATTCACGTACGCCGAGCTCGACGATGCCGTCAACGAGGTGGCCCGGGGGCTCATGGCGCTGGGGCTCGAGCCCGGCGACCGGGTCGGGATCTGGAGCCCCAACGTGGCCGAGTGGGTGCTCGTGCAGTACTCCACGGCCAAGGCCGGGATCATCCTGGTCAACATCAACCCGGCCTACCGGACGTCGGAGCTGGCCTACGCCCTGCGCCAGTCCGGCTGCCGGGTGCTCGTCGCCGCCCGGTCGTTCAAGACCAGCGACTACGTGGCCATGGTGGACGAGGTCCGCCCCGACCTTCCCGACCTGGAGAAGGTCATCTACCTCGACTCCCCCGACTGGGACCGGCTGCGGGCCCGGGCGACCGAGGTGACCGCCGGCACACTGGCCGAGCGGATGGCGTCCCTCAGCTTCGACGACCCCATCAACATCCAGTACACGAGCGGCACCACCGGGTTCCCCAAGGGCGCCACCCTCTCCCACCACAACATCCTGAACAACGGGTTCTTCGTGGGCGAGGCGTGCCGGTACACCGAGGCCGACCGGGTGTGCATCCCCGTGCCCTTCTACCACTGCTTCGGCATGGTGCTGGGCAACCTGGCCATCACCACGCACGGCGCCGCCATCGTCCTGCCCGACGCCGCCTTCGAGCCGAAGTCGGTCCTCGAAGCGGTGCAGGGCGAGCGCTGCACCAGCCTCTACGGCGTACCCACCATGTTCATCGCCGAGCTGGAGCACCCCGACTTCGCCCACTACGACCTGTCGTCGCTGCGGACGGGCATCATGGCCGGCTCACCGTGCCCGGTGGAGGTCATGAAGCAGGTGGTCGACCGCATGCACATGGAGGACGTGACCATCTGCTACGGCATGACGGAGACGTCGCCGGTGTCGACCCAGACCGTGCCCGACGACTCGCTCGAGCAACGGGTGTCGACCGTGGGCCGGGTCCATCCCCACGTGGAGGTGAAGATCATCGACCCCGAGACGGGACGCACGCTGCCCCGGGGCGAGACGGGCGAGCTCTGCACCCGCGGCTACTCCGTGATGAGCGGCTACTGGGAGGATCCGGACCGCACCGCCGAGGCCATCGACGCCGCCGGCTTCATGCACACCGGCGACCTGGCCACCATGGACACCGCCGGCTACGTCAACATCGTGGGCCGGAGCAAGGACATGATCATCCGGGGCGGCGAGAACATCTATCCCCGGGAGGTCGAGGAGTTCCTCTACACCCACCCCGACGTCTCCGACGTCTCGGTCATCGGCGTGCCCGACCAGAAGTACGGCGAGGAGCTGATGGCCTGGATCAAGGTGCGGGAGGGTGCCACCCTCACCGAGGACGAGGTGAAGGACTTCTGCCGGGGCCGCATCGCCCACTACAAGGTCCCCCGCTACGTGAAGTTCACCGACGGCTTCCCCATGACCGTCACCGGCAAGATCCAGAAGTTCAAGATGCGGGAACAGGCGATCGCCGAACTCCGCCTCGAAGCGGCCGCCGGCATGCGGACGGCGTAAGGCCCCCACCCTCGACGAGGGAGCGGTTCAACGGCTCTTGACCCGGCGGGCCCCGTC
>JBOGFO010000706.1:0-4335 GCA_050743445.1 Acidimicrobiia bacterium | reverse complement strand
CGGCTCACCTGGTGGCCCCTCCTGACGAGCTCCTCGTGGACAGCCTTCGTGGGCCGGTCCCCGGCGAGATGGGCGCGGCGGTAGGTGGTGGCGATGAGCTCCAGGAGCTCGGGGTCGTCGCCGGGTGCTCTGGACGCAGCGAGCACCCGGTGGACCTTGCGTCGTGTCCGGTCCGAGATCTCGGTGCGGTCTAGGTGCATCGCCCACAACTTCGCCTGGCTGGCTCGACCCTCGTCGGCCAGCGTCGCAAGCGGGACGTCTCGCATCATGGACGCATCGACGCCGCCCCTCGACGAGACCGCGACGGAGACCACCCGTAGCTGCCCGTCGACGATCTCGTATTTCAGCGTGACGCCGTAAAACCTGCCGCGCCTGTCACGCCGGTTGAAGGAAGCCGTGCCGACGTCTGCGTCAGGAGTCCGATCCGAGGTCATGACCGGATGATGCCGGATACGAACAGATACGTCAAGCCTGCGCCGCACCACGAACAGTGCGGGCGGAACAGT
Source organism: Acidimicrobiia bacterium (assembly GCA_050743445.1). GTDB lineage: Bacteria > Actinomycetota > Acidimicrobiia > IMCC26256 > BP-133 > CAWBJP01. The sequence goes on along the minus strand of JBOGFO010000706.1, from coordinate 3,829 downwards.
CTTGACAGCATCGTTCCCGAGCGGCCATAATCACAAGCATGTCGTTCCATTCCGGAAGGAGAACCGACGTGACCATCCCGGACCCCAAGGTCCGTCCCACCATCTCCGTCGAGGAAGCGGCGGTGATCCTCGGCGTCTCGAAGGACTCCGCCCTACCGGGCCGCCCACGTGGGCGAACTCCCCGTGCTGCGGATCGGCAAGAGAATGCTCGTGCCCACCGGCCGGCTCCTCGAGCTCCTCGGCCAGCCCGCACCCGCCGCCTAAAACCGATGCTCTACCAGCGAGCGGCGGCGATGACCACCGACGAGCGGGCCCTAGAGCGGTCGCTCCGCCTCGACGCGTGGGCCGCCGCCGCCTGCGACCCCGACATCCCGGCCGCCATCCTGGCCGCCTTCGAGCGGGAGCTCGGCCTGCTCGCCCTTGGCGACGAAGTGGACGCCGCCTCAGGTAGCCGCCTCCTCGGCCGATACGAGATCTACTGATGGCGGTCCGATCCATCGGCGAGGTGCGGGCAGGGGGTGGCGTCCCGCACTCCCCGGACGCGGAGGCACAGCTCATCGGCGCGCTGCTGCTGACCCCGGCGGACCTCCCCGCAGCCTTGGAAGTGGTCGGCCCCGACGACTTGTGGGTGCCTCGGCTGCGGGAGGCGTACCGAGCCCTCCAGGGCGCGTTAGTCAGGGGCGACGCCGTCACCCCCTCGACCGTCGCCGCACACCTCCCATCCCTGAACGGCGAAGCGAAGCGGTTCCTCCTGGGGCTCCAGGCCAGCTGCGAAGCGCAGGCCGCCTGGCCCACCAAGGGGGCGAGGTGGGACGGGGCGAGGTCAGCGACCTCCCGCCACAGTCACCTCGCCCCGACGAAGGAGAGGCATGACCCTCGCCGCCCACGAGGCCCGGGTGACCACCGCCACCATCGAGATCCGTACCCCGACCAACCCGTTCGAGGCCCGCTGGCGGGCCCGGAAGGTGGCCCGGCTCACGCTCATGCTCGAGCGCTTCGGCCTGGGTGACCTCACCGCTGCTGAGTGGATGGCCGTGGCCGTGCTCGCCGGCGTGCGGCCACCCTCGCCCACCACGATCGCCCAGGTCCGCCACATCCTCGCCGCCCGGGCCCAGAGGAGGCCGGCGTGACCGACCCGGTGCTCTGCTCCTGGTGCGGGCAGCGGCCCGCCGAGGTGGGGTTCTGGTGCCGGAGCTGTGCCCGAAGCCGCCGTGACCCGCTCGACGTCTCGCCGGCTGGAATCCAGGCGCCCGGCCGGCGGGCGCCCTTGGCTGCTCCTCCCGACCCGGTTCTCCCCCGGGGGTCGGGAGTGAGCGCCGGGCACGACATCCCCCTGGCCGTCGGCCGGGGAGCCCAGAAAGGACACCGTCCACAATGTTGAAGCAGAAAACCGAACGTGACCTCTACGGAGTGGAACGCAACACGGCGACCGGGTCCGTCGACAGCTACGTGATCCCCCTCGCCGACGTGGGCCGCCACCGGGTTCTCAGTAGCCCGGACGCCGCCGAATACTGGGCCCGGAAACTCGACATCACGGTGGTGCTCGACTGGGGCGGACGCCGCGCCGTTGCCCCGTCGGACGCCCGCCGCATCGTCGATGCACAACGGGAACGTGACACCCAACGGGCGAAGGACGAAGCCGCCTACCAGGCGTACTGCGACACGAAACGGGAAGCCGCCCGGGAGAAGGCCCAGCAGGAACGTGTCGCCGCCCGCGAGAAGGCCCAGCAGCGCCAATCGAAGGTGAACGCCGGCCTCTTCGAAGAGGCCGCCCGCCGGAACGCCGAACTCGCCGCCCAGGCCGCCGCCGAACGTGCCCTCGCCGACCAGCCCGTCTCGTTCGACCAGTGGAAGGCAGGCAAGGGATGACCACCGACGACATCCGCCAGCTCCGAGACGAACTCGCCGCCCTGAAAGCCACCGTCGAAGTCGCCGAAGACCACAGCCCCGGACGCGCTCTCCGCGTTCTCCGCCGCCGGAAGCTCGAGCTGCAGCTCCGAGCCGCCGGCGTCGACCCCGCCACGATCCCACCGGCACCCAGGCGACAGCAGCCGTGAGGTTCGTCGGGTACCCCGTCGTCTTCGGCGTCACAGCGGACATCGGCGGCATGTTCTTCGAGCGGGTCGCCCCCGGGGCCCTGGATCGCACTCTCCGGGAGCACCCCGACATCAGGCTGCTGTGGGCCCACGACCCCGCCCACCCTCTCGCCCGGGTCAAGAGCGGCACTCTCAACCTCACCGCCGACAGCCACGGCCTCCGAGCACAAGCCGACCTGGCCGACACCCAAGCCGGCCGGGACGTCGCCGAGCTCCTCACCCGAGGCGACGTCGGTGGCATGAGCTTCGGGTTCTCGGAACCGGTCTACAAGTGGTCCACCCACCCCAGCGGCAGGGACCTCGGAACCCTCGTCGACCTCAACCTCCTCGAAGTCAGCATCGTCACCTGGCCCGCCTACGAAGCCACCACCGCCGGCCTCGACGACGACAAAGCCCGCTGGACAGCAGCCAAAGGCCGCCACGACCGCATCGCCGCCACCGCAGCCGAACAGCGGGAAGCACACCACCGCTGGGCCGACGCCAAACAACGGCAGCTCGACCGCCTCAAAGAGCCACGGTGACCCACCCTCTGGCCCGTCCTCGGCCACCCCGGCTGCTACTGGCTCCCCGGCCAAGGCCTCTACGGCCCTCACCCCGATCGGCTCCCCGGGGTACTCCGACGCCGCCACCTCGACGGCAACCCGTACTGCTGGCAAGCGGGCGAATGCCCAGACCACGACCTCAACCTCGAAAGGAACCACATGAGCAACGACTTCACGCTCCTCCCGGGCAGCGGCGCCCTCGTCGCCGCTGGCCAGACCGCCGTCCACCAGGGCAGGGTCTTGCCCGTCGTCGGCTACACCCAGCCCGACGCCGACGGCCGCTGCAAGCCGCTCGTCGCAATCGACGGCCTGCCCGTCGTCGCCGACGGCGTCACCCAGGACCGATGACCCTCATCCACATCGACGACGAACTGTACGGACCGCACCCAGTCGAACCTCGGCTCGTCCGCCGACACCTCGACCCCGACACCCCAGCCTGCCACGAGCCCCGGTACTGCGCCGTCCACGACGAGAGGTACCCCACCCGGGTCCTGCAGCTCCGTCGCCGCCTGGCCCGGGCGCTCAGCTCCGCCGCCGCCCTCCTCGACCCATGACCGAGCTGAGCAATGGCCTCCGCCGGAGGGTGATCGAAAGGGACGGCTGGGTCTGTGGAATCTGTGGTGAGCCGATCCCTCGGGACGTCACCTACCCCGACGACCTCTCGCCGTCCGTCGACCACCCGGGTCAACGACGGCCGTCGCCCCGGCTCGCACGATCCCTGCAACCTGAGGGCCGCTCACCTCGGCTGGAACCGCAAGAGGGGATGGGCACCGTGAACCCAACCCGATGTTGCAGTTGTTAATTAGTGGGGGGGGCCGGATGGTGGGGCCAGGTGACCCTCCGGGTCTGACGTGTATCGCCCCGGATTTCTCCGTTTTTCAGTCAGATTCGGGCTGATTGGGGCGGATTCGAAGGGATGGGGGCGGGTGGCAGCTCGTTTGCTGGTGACGGTGGGACGGTGAGCTCCACTGCCACCCAGGACTGCCATTGAGGGCACACCCGCTGGAGACCCGGGTGGAAGCCGCCCGCCTGCGCGCCAATGGCCTGTCGCAGCCCGCGATCGCCGCCAAGCTCGGCGTCAGCCAGTCCGTAGTCTCGAACTGGCTGGCGGGCACTACGGCGCCCGCCCCGGCCGCCGGGCAGGTCCTCCGCTGCGCACCGCCACGACGGCGGGCCCAGACGGCCACCACC
>JBOGFO010000705.1:0-3455 GCA_050743445.1 Acidimicrobiia bacterium | reverse complement strand
GACCAGCACGTGGCGGCCCCGGGTGACGGCGCGGTCGGCGTCGGTCTCGGCGCGGTCGACCGGTGGCGAGCCCGCTTCGCCGGTGGCCAGCCGCCACACCCGTCCGAGGAAGCGGGAGGCACCGTCGACGCCGTGGTCCGACCAGTCGGCGTCGTCGCCCGGGGGCCCGACGAACAGCTGGAACAGCCGCAGGGCGTCGGCGCCGTGGCTGTCGAAGAACTGGGCCGGCGACACGACGTTGCCCTTGGACTTGCTCATCTTCGAGCCGCCGAGGCGCACCATGCCCTGGGCGAAGTAGCGGGGGAACGGCTCCCGCAGATCGGCCGGCAGCACCCCGATGTCGGACAGGGCTTTCGTGTAGAACCGGGAGTAGAGGAGGTGCAGGATGGCGTGCTCGATGCCACCGATGTACTGGTCGACCGGCATCCACCGGGCGACGTCGTCGACATCGAAGGGCCGCTCGGTGTTGCGGGCGTCGCAGTACCGGAGGAAGTACCACGACGAGTCGACGAAGGTGTCCATCGTGTCGGTCTCGCGCCGGGCCGGACCGCCGCATTCCGGGCACGTCGCCGCCAGGAACCCTTCGTGCGACCGCAGCGGCGACTCCCCCGTCGGGTGGAACTCGACGTCGTCGGGGAGGAGCACCGGCAGCTCCTCGTCGGGAACGGCCTGGGCGCCGTGCTCGTCGCAGTACACGATCGGGATGGGACAACCCCAGTAGCGCTGGCGGGAGATGAGCCAGTCCCGCAGGCGGTAGTTGACCTTCGCTTGGCCGAGACCCCGCTCGACCAGCCAGGCGGTGCCGGCCGCCTTGGCCTCGTCGACCGTCATCCCGTTGAGGAAGTCACTGTTGATCTTGCGCCCCGGACCGGTGTAAACGGCCTCCGCCCAGTCCGCCGGTCGCTCGACCGTCTTGACGATCGGCAGCTCATGGACGACGGCGAAGTCGAAGTCGCGGTGATCCTCGCCGGGGACGGCCATGATGGCGCCCGTCCCGTAGCTGCCCAAGACGTAGTCAGCCAGGTACAGGGGGATCTCGGCACCGTTGAAGGGATTGATGCCGTAGGCGCCGGTGAAGACCCCCCGCTTCTCCAGCGGACCCTCGTTGGACTGCCGCTCGACCTCCGACTCGTTCCGGACGCGCTCGACGAGTTCGGCCACCTCCCGCTCCTGGCGCGTCCCCGATGAGAGCCGCCCGACCAGGGGATGCTCAGGAGCGAGCACGACGTAGGTCATCCCGAACACCGTGTCGATGCGGGTGGTGAAGACGCGGATCGAAAAGCCGTCCCCGTCTTTCACCGCGATGTCGAACTCGACACCCTCAGAGCGGCCGATCCAGTTCCGTTGCATGATCTTGACCCGGTCCGGCCACTCGAGCCCGTCGAGGTGGTCGAGAAGCTCCTCGGCGTAGGCCGTGCTCCGCAGCATCCACTGCTCGAGCTCCCTCTTGACCACCGTCGAGCCGCAGCGTTCGCAGACGCCCCCCTCGGCCTGCTCGTTGGCGAGGACGGTCTGGCAGCTCGGGCACCAGTTCACCGGCGACATGGCCCGCCGGGCGAGACCGGCGCGGAAGAAGCGCAGGAACAACCACTGCGTCCAACGGTAGTAGTCGGGCTCGCAGCATGACACCTCCCGCCGCCAGTCGTAGGCCGCGCCCAGGCGCTGGATCTGCGCCCGCATGGTGGCGATCCGGGAGCGGGTGATGATGCCCGGATGGACGCCCTCGCTGATGGCGGCGTTCTCGGCCGGGAGACCGAACGAGTCCCACCCCATGGGGGACAGCACGCCGAAGCCGTGCATCGTCTTGAACCGGACCAGCACGTCGCCCAGGGTGTAGTTCCGGACGTGACCCATGTGGATCGGCCCGGACGGATACGGGTACATGCAAAGGGCGTAGAACTTGGGCCGCGGGTCGTCTTCGTCGATCTGGTAGGTGCCATGATCGGCCCAGTGCTGTCGCCATTTCGCCTCGACAGCCTGCACGTCGTAGCCCTCACTCATGGGCGGCGAGTCTAACGGGGACCCTCCCCGTCCCCCGCCTGGTTTTCAGTCGAGCAGGAGGACCGGCGGGCCCGCCGCCCCGGAAGCGCGGAGGAGGGCCAGGCCCACGCCGGCGACGCCTTGCATCAGGCCGGGGACGGGTGCCCGGCACGGTGCCTGGGGGTTCAGCGGCAACCGGCCTTCGGCATGCCAGACAGCCAGAAGCCGGGCCCAACGAACTCGGGCCGCGTCGATCAGCTCCGGACGGCCCCGGCGGCGCCCCACCTCCAGCAGGACGTCGGCGATGCCGGCCTCGCCGCAGCACAGATGGCCTCCCGGCGGGCGGCGGCGCTGTGTGGTCGCCAGCGCCGCCTCCAACATCCGATCCTCCCCGCCGGCCGGGTTGAGGTCGGCGATGGCCGCCCGGGCGAGTGCGATCCCGGGCGCGCCGTGGCACCAGGAACAGGTGTAGCCCGCGCCGGCGCCTTCCGCCACTCCCCGACGAGTCGGGCCAGTTCCCACGGCCCGGGTCGAACTGTCCGTCCTCGAACATGCGGCCCGCCACCGCCGCGTCCCGGAACGCCCCCTCCCCGGTGGTTGCCCAGGCCTGGAGGAGCGAGCGTGTGATCCCGGCGGCGCCGTGCGACATCCCGCACAGCGCTGCCCCGCCGGGGCCCGGCCAGCACAGAGTCCCGTCTCCGGCCGGCCGCGCCGCCGATAGCAGCCGCTCACCACAGGTCCGGATGCGGCCGAGAAGGAACGACTCGCCGCAGCGGCGGTGAAGGCCGACGAGCACCGGGATCGTCCCCGCCACCCCGCCCACCCGATCGATGCGAGTGTCGGCCATGATGCGCTGGTCGGTGAGCAGTGCAGATCGCTCGACGGCCGCCTCGACGAGGTCCCGCCGGCCGAGCAGGTCAGCGACGGCGGCCCAGCCGTAGAGGACCGAGGCGAGCCCGATGTAGCCGCCGACCGGAAGGGCGCGAAAGGCTTGGGCCGCGACGGCATCCGCTTGCCGGGGATGGGGAGCCAGCGCAGCCAGAGCTCGGGCCACCGCCGCTGCCACTCCGTCGTCGAGATCGAGGAGCGGCGCCACAAGGGTCTCGAAGGCCAGGCTCCTCGTCACGCCCGCCACCCCGCCCGCCGCCAACGAGGCGCGCCGCACGCCGGTGTAGAGGCGGGTCGGGCGCAGGATGACCCGCAGCTCTGCCGATTGGAGGCTCCGGAGCGGCCCGTCGCAAGCCATCAACACCGTCCGGCGCTCGAGCAGGAACCGGTACCCGTCGCCGAACCCACTCCCGAACCGCTCCCGCCCGGGCCCGGCGACCGGGAAGTCGAGGCTCCCGAGGTAGAGATCCCCGCCCTCGACGGGAACCCATGACGGGAGGACGCTGGCCCCCAGGACGGACCGGCGCAGACGCCGGGCCGCCGCCACCGCCGCCGCCGGACGCCCCGCCTCCACGAGCCCTTCCAGC
>JBOGFO010000704.1:0-1882 GCA_050743445.1 Acidimicrobiia bacterium | reverse complement strand
GCCATCGGGGGCAACGCCGAGGCCGCCCGCCGGGCCGGCATCCCGGTGGAGCGGGTGCGCCTGACCGTGTTCCTGATCGGGTCCACGATGGCGGCCGCCGGCGGGATCCTCGGCGCATCCCGTCTCCTGTCGGTGAACCAGAATTCCGGGTCCGACGACCTGCTGCTCAACGTGATCGCCGCCGCCGTGATCGGGGGGACGAGCCTCTTCGGCGGCCGGGGCTCGGCGTGGTCGGCGCTCCTCGGGGCGCTCGTCATCGGCTCCATCTCCAACGGGATGGACCTGCTGACGGTCGAGTCGTCGGCCAAGTTCGTCGTCACCGGGGCCGTCCTCCTGGTGGCGGCGACCGTCGACGCCACCGCCCGCCGGCGGGCGCTTGAACAGCGGTACTAACCCGCGCCATCCGCTGCGAAACGGGCAGACTTGGTGTCGTGAACCCGGCGCGTCCTTCCGTCCTCAGCGTGGCCGGGCTGGTTGTCGACTACGGAACCCACCGTGTCCTCGACGGTGTCGACCTCCAGGTGGGGGCGGGCGAGGTCGTCGCCCTGGTGGGTGAGAACGGCACCGGCAAGACCACGCTCGTCCGCTGCGTGGGCGGCATGCTCCGGCCCACGGCGGGGACCGTCCAGACCCCGGGCCCGAACGGCGTCGCCATCGTCTGGCAGGACCTCGCCCTGTGCGACAACCTCGATGCCGTGGCCAACGTCTTCCTCGGCCGGGAGCACCGCTTCCCCGATGAAGTCGTCATGGAGGTCGAGACCCGAGCCCTCCTCGACCACTTCGGGGTGGCGGTGTCCGACCTCCGCCAACCGGTGGGCCAGTTGTCCGGTGGCCAGCGCCAGGTGCTGGCGGTGGCCCGGGCGACGGCCGAACACCCCGCCCTGCTCGTGCTCGACGAGCCCACGTCGGCGCTGGGGATCTCCGCCGCCCGGCGGGTCGACGCCCTGGTGGAGGAGCTGCGGGCCACCGGCACGGCCGTGCTGCTCGTGTCCCACCGGGTGGAGCAGGTCTTCGATCTCGCCGACCGGATACTGGTGCTGCGCCAGGGAAGGATCGTGGCCGAGACCACACCGGTCGAAGCCCACCCCGACGAGGTGGTGGCCCTCATGGAGGGCGTCGAGGTGGAGTCGACGGCCCGCCGGCAGCTCCGCCGGCTCCGGGGCCTCGTCGACCAGCTGGCCGGGGTTGAGCCCACCTCGTCGCTGCCGATCATCGTGTCGGCCGCCGCGGCCGCGCTCGGGGTGGCGCAGCTGTGCGTCCACCTCCTGTCCGGGCCCGAGCCCCGGCGGCTGCGCCGTTTCGCCGCCGTCGGCCTGGCCGAGCCGTTGCTGGCCGCGGTGGAGGAGCTGCCGGTCGGAGCCGACGGGGGACCGGTGGGCCTGGCCGCCGAGTCCGGTTCCGTGGTGGTGGTGGAGGACACCCGTACCAGCGCCGGCTGGGCCCCCTTCGCCTCCCTCGGCGCCTCGGCCGGCGCCCGCAGCTGCTGGGCCGCGCCCATCATGGGCGACGCCGGCCTGCTGGGTGTGGTGTCCGGCTATGGCACCGGCGTGGGACGCCCCCGGGCCGACCTGATGGAGCTCGTCTTCCTCTACGCCGGCTATGCCGCCGCCGCCATCGAGCGGGGCCGGCTCCTGGCCGAGGTGACCCGGCGCAACCGCGTGCTGGAGACGCTGCGGTCCATGCTCGAGACCCTGGCCGGCCCCGACCGCCTCCGCGGCGGCCTCGAGGTGGCGCTGCTGGCCCTGTGCCGGGGGCTGGGGGCCGACGCCGCCGTCCTTCAGGTCGAGGGAGAAGGCACCCGGGCCGAGGTCGTGCTGATGGCCGGGCCGGATGACGCCGAGCGGGCCCGGGACGCCCTGGCCGCCGCCGGCCGGGCCATGCT
>JBOGFO010000703.1:0-3204 GCA_050743445.1 Acidimicrobiia bacterium | reverse complement strand
CGATGCGGGCGCGGCGCGCGCGCGGCAGCTCGGGCAGCGCGGCGCGCAGGCGCTCGACGCGATCGGGCTCGGGCTCGATCGGGACCAGGTCGGGCTCGGGGAAGTAGCGGTAGTCGAACGCCTCCTCCTTGGAGCGCAGCGGGTGCGTCCGCCCCGCCTCCTCGTCCCAGTGCCGCGTCTCCTGGGTGATGCGGCCGCCCTCGCCCAGCACCGTCGCCTGGCGTTGCGCCTCGTAGTCGAGCGCCCGGCCCAGGGAGCGCAGCGAGTTCATGTTCTTGATCTCGACCTTCGTGCCCAGGGCTTCGGCCCCGGGTTCCCGCACCGAGATGTTGGCGTCGATCCGCAGCGAGCCCTCTTCCATCTTCACGTCGGACACGCCGATGGCCTCGAGCACGCCCCGCAGCTCGCTCACGTAGGCCCGGGCCTGCTCGGAGGAGCGGATGTCGGGCCGGGAGACGATCTCCATCAGGGGGACGCCGGCCCGGTTGTAGTCCACCAGGGAGTGGTCGGACTCGTGGATGCGACCGCCGGCGCCGACGTGGGTCGTCTTGCCCGTGTCCTCCTCCAGGTGGGCCCGCTCGATCCCCAGGCGCTGGCCGTCGACGTCCAGGTACCCGCCGACGCACACCGGCTCGTCGTACTGGGAGATCTGAAAGTTCTTGGGCATGTCCGGATAGAAGTAGTTCTTGCGGTGGAAGATCGAGGTCTCGGGCACACTGGAGTTGAGCGCCACCCCCACCCGCAGGGCGAACTCCACCACCGCCTCGTTGAGGACGGGCAGCGAGCCGGGGAGCCCGAGGCAGGTGGGGCAGACGCTGGTGTTGGGCTCGGCGCCGAACTCGTTGGGACACGAGCAGAAGAGCTTGGTCCGGGTGGCCAGCTCGCAGTGGACCTCGAGGCCGATGACCGTCTCGTAGGCGCTCATGCCGCGCCTCCGGCGAGCGGCGGACGGGCCGAGAAGGCGAAGCCCCGTTCCAGGGCCCGGGCGGCCCGGAACATGACCGCCTCGCCGAGGGCGGGGGCGAGGACCTGGACACCGACCGGCAGGCCGTCGCCGTCGAGGGCGGCGGGCACGGAGATGGCCGGCGCCCCGGCCAGGTTGCTGGCGATGGTGCACACGTCGGTGAGGTACATGGCCAGGGGATCGTCGACCTTGTCCCCGAGTGGGAAGGCGGTGGTGGGCGATGTGGGGGACAGCAGCACGTCGAAGTGCTCGTAGGCCCGGGCGAAATCGTTGATGATGAGCGTCCGCACCCGCTGGGCCTGGCCGTAGTAGGCGTCGTAGTAGCCGGCGGAGAGGGCGTAGGTGCCGACCATGATGCGGCGCTTGACCTCGGCCCCGAAGCCGGCCTCGCGGCTGAGGGCGTTCATGGCGGCCACGTCGGAGCCGGGGCGGCGCAGGCCGTAGCGCACCCCGTCGTAGCGGGCCAGGTTCGACGACGCCTCGGCCGGGGCGATGATGTAGTAGGCCGGAAGGCCGTACTCCACCGCCGGGACCGAGACCTTGGCGACCTCGGCGCCCGCCGCTTCGAGGATGGACACGGCACCCTGGACCGCCGCCGCCACCTCGGGCTGGATCCCGTCGGTGTCGGTCAGCTCGGTGATAACCCCCACCCGCAGGCCCGCCACCCCGTTCTCCATGTCGGGGGTGACCGGCTCGGGCGGGGTCGGGATGGAGGTCGAGTCGGCCGGGTCGTGGCCCCAGATGGTCTCCAGCACGAGCGCCGTGTCGGCCACGGTGGTGGCCAGGGGGCCGACCTGGTCGAGGCTGGAGGCGTAGGCCACGAGGCCGTAGCGCGACACCCGCCCGTAGGTGGGCTTCATGCCGACCACGCCGCACAGGGCGGCCGGTTGGCGGACGGAACCACCGGTGTCGGTGCCCAGCGCCACGGGAACGAAACCGGCCGCCACCGCCGCCGCGCTGCCACCCGACGATCCCCCCGGCACCCGGGCCGTGTCCCAGGGATTGGCGGTGGCGAAGTAAGCCGAGTTCTCGGTGGAGGAACCCATGGCGAACTCGTCCATGTTGGTTTTCCCGACGATGACCGCCCCCGCCGTCCGGAGCCGGGTGATGACGGTGGCGTCGTAGGGCGGGCACCACCCCTCGAGGATGCGCGAGGCGCAGGTGGTGGCCAGCCCCCGGGTGGTGAGCACGTCCTTCACGGCCACGGGCACGCCGGCCAGCGGGCCGAGCTCCTCCCCCCGGGCCCGGGCGGCGTCGATCTCGGCCGCCCGGGCGCGGGCGGCGTCGTCGTCACGGGACAGGAAGGCCCGGAGCCGGTCATCGTGGGCGTCGATTCGGGCCAGGTGGGCGTCGATGACCTCGACGGCCGACACCTCGCCGGCCCGGACCAGGCCCGCCAGCTCGATCGCCGTACGGCCGGTGAGGTCCGTCACGGAGCCTCCCCCGCGGGGTCGACAATCTTGGGTACCCGGAAGCGACCGTCCTCGGCGGCGGGGGCCATGGCCAGCACGGCGTCGCGGTCGAGGCCGGGCCGGGGCTCGTCGGGGCGCATGACGTTGGCCAGCGGGATCGGGTGGAGGGTGGGCGCCACGGCGGAGGTGTCGAGCGCGCTCACCTGGGCGGCGTGCTCCAGGATCTTGGCCAGCTGGCCGGTGAACTGCTCGATCTCGGATTCGGACAGGGCGAGGCGGGCGAGGCGGGCGACATGGGTGACATCGGCGCGGGTGATCCGGTTGGCCATGCCCGGGATTGTGCCACCCTGGAGGAACCATGCGGCTCCTGATTGTCGAGGACGAGGTGCGCCTGGCCGAGGCGCTGCAACGGGGCCTCGAGGCGGAGGGCTTCGTGGTCGACGTCGTCCACAACGGCGACGAGGGCCTGTGGCGGGCCCGGGAGGACGCCTACGACGCCATCGTCCTCGACATCATGTTGCCGGGGACCAACGGGTACAAGATCTGCTCCACCCTCCGCTCCGAGGGGGACTGGACCCCGATCCTGATGCTGACGGCCAAGGAGGGCGAGTGGGACGAGGTGGAGGCGCTCGACAACGGCGCCGACGACTACCTGACCAAGCCGTTCTCCTACGCCGTGTTGCTGGCCCGGCTGCGGGCCCTGCTCCGGCGGGGCACCCCGCAACGCCCGACCGTGCTGGCCGCCGGCGACCTGCGCCTCGATCCCGCATCCCACCGCTGCTGGCGGGCGGCGACCGAGGTCATCCTCACCCCCCGGGAGTTCTCCCT
>JBOGFO010000702.1:0-4562 GCA_050743445.1 Acidimicrobiia bacterium | reverse complement strand
CGCTGTCGACCACGTCATCGAGGAAGTCGAGCAGCTCCTCGAAGTTGTCGTCCGTGGGCTGGGCGGAGGCGAGGCGGACCGGCGCCGCTTCCAACCCGGGCGTCGCCGCCGCCGGCAGGAGCATCACCGGGCGGGCGCTCACGGAGTCGTCGTCGTCGCCGAAGAGGACCTCGAGGACTTCCTCGACCACTTCGAGGACCACTTCGAGCAGGCCGTCGTCGCCGAACAGCCCGTCGTCGTCGTCATCATCGTCGTCGTCATCATCGTCGTCGTCGTGGCGTCCGTGGTCGTCGTCGTCATCGTCATCGTGGTCGTCGCCGAGGACGTCGATCAGCTGCCCGCCGATTCCGATTCCGATCCGGATCGGATCCTTCCCTTCTGGCGCGGGTGCCGCCGTCGCCGGGGTGAGGGTGGCGAGCCAGGCCGCCACCGTCAGGATCACGAGCATCCGTGCCGTCCGCTTCACCGCTCTCTCCCTTCACGGGAACTGCCGGGGTGACCGCCGGAAGGCCGGCAGGTAAGCAGGCCTTTGACCGACGGGTGGCGTCCGGTCCGACGGTCACCCCGGAACCTTGATCACAAGGTGCGCATGACTCCTTGCCACCGTTCGCCACTAAAGTCGCAGCCGCATCATAAACAGAAGGGCGAAAAACTGCAAACTTTGGCGAAATCTAGCGAACCGGGAGCCCTTCTCTATCGGGCGCGACGGGCGGTGATGTTGAGCCGGACGTAGTCGATCTCGGGGCGGGGCAGGCGTTTCGCCACCTCCCGGATGAAGCCGTCCCGGTCGTTCTCGGCCACGTGCTGGAGGTGGGTCCCGAGGGCCACGGTGGCCAGGTACTCCTCCACCTCCTCGACGGCCAGGAGCGTCGGCTCGAGGTGCAGCCCGGTCTCCACGTCGACGAATCCGGCCGCCTCCAGGCGGCGGCGGGTGTCGTCGGGACCGGCGAAGTGGAAGGGATCGGGGCCGTCGTAGCCGACCTGGCCGACGGCCTCGAGCACCGAGGCGATGTTGCCCTCGCCGCCGCACTGGGCCACCAGGGGCGCGCCGGGCCGCATGGCCCCGGCGAGGTTCGCAAAGAGAGCGTCGTGGTCCGGCACCCAGTGGAAGGTGGCGGTGGAGAAGGCGGCGTCCACCGGGTCGGCGATGGGCAGCGGACGGCCGAGATCGGCGAGGACGTACTCGATCCGGTCGTCGCCCAGGCGGGTCCGGGCCTCGGCCAGCATGGAGGGTGAGCCGTCGAGGGCGACGACGGTGCCCGCCGGCAGGCGTTCCCGGAGCATGGCGGTGACCCGGCCCGTGCCGCAGCCGGCATCGAGGACCCGCTCGTCGCCCTGCAGGGTCAGGCGGTCGAGGACGGTGCGCCCCCACCCCGTCATGGGGTCGGAGACACGGTCGTAGCTGCGGGCGTTCCAGTCGCGCGGCATCACCGCGCCGGAGTCTCGCGGAGCGTCAGCCGGCGAGAGGAACGGCGGCGGTGCGGAGCATCAGATCCTCGACCTGGCCGAGGGGGACGAACCGGTCCTCGCCGTCGATGACGATCCACAGGCTGCGGCCGTCGAAGCTCACCAGGTAGCCGTCGACCACCCGGTCCCCGGAGAGCGCCACGTGAATCGGCTTCCCCACGAACTGCCTGACGCTGCTGCCCGACAATTCCGCCATGTCCGGAAGGCCTCCTGGCTCGTGGTGGATCCGCTCGTTGCCGACTTCTCGGCATTTCCCGGTCCGTTCCACATCGCCCGTTTGGGCTGTTTTTCCAGTTCGGTCGGACTAGTTCCCTGACTTGTCGCGCATCCTAAGAGCGCCTCCGCAAGAAGTGGTGGACCCTGGGAATTCCAGGGCCCCGTCCGTCGTTCATAGCGTGACGTAGAAAATTCTTGATAGCGAGGCACTCAATGTCGGACGTTGAAACCCGCATCCTGCCCCTCCTCCCGCTGGCGACCGGGGTGGTCCTGCCCCTGATGGTCATCCCCCTGTCGCTGGAGAGCGACGAGGCCAAGGCGGCGGCCGACGCGGCGGTGGACGGGATGCTGATCCTCGTGCCCCGCCGTGAGATCACCTCCGGCGAGACCGGCGAGACCGGCGAGACCGGCAATACCACGATGACCTACGCCCGCGTGGGCACCGTGGCCAAGATCGAAGAGGCCGGGCGCCTCCCCGGGGGCGGCCGGGCCGTGCTGGTGCGCGGCCTCCAGCGGGCGGTGGTCGGCACGGGCGTCCCCGGCGCCGGCCGGGCCCTGTGGGTCGAGGTCGAGGTGGTGGACGAGGAGCCCGGGACCGAGGGCGAGGAGCTCGAGACCCTGGTGCGCGAGTACCGGGTCGTGGCCGAGGCCATCCTCGAGCACCGCAACGCGCCCTGGCTGGCCGAGGCGCTCCGGGGCATCACCGACCCGAGCGTGCTGGCCGACTCCGCCGGCTACTCCCCCGACCTCCCCTTCGACCGCAAGGTCGAGCTGCTCGAGACCGTCGACGTGACCGAGCGCCTGGCCAAGGCGCTGGGCTGGGCCAAGGAGACCCTGGCCGAGCTCGAGATGAAGCAGCGGATCCGCACCGATGTGACCTCGGGCATGGAGAAGCGCCAGCGGGAGTTCCTCCTCCGCCAGCAGATGGACGCCATCCGCAAGGAGCTGGGCGAAGACGGCGACGACCTCGCCGGGGAGTACCGCGCCCGCCTGGAGGACCTTCCGGAGGCGGTGCGGGAGGCCGCCGAGCGCGAGGTGGACCGCCTCGAGCGCACCAGCGAGCAGAGCCCCGAGCACTCCTGGATCCGCACCTGGCTCGACCGCCTCTTCGAGCTGCCCTGGGGCAAGCGCTCCGACGACCGCCTCGAGCTCGACGAAGCCCGGGCCATCCTCGACGCCGACCACACCGGCCTCGACGACGTGAAGCAGCGCATCGTCGAGCAACTGGCCGTCCGCAAGCTGCGGCGTGAGCGGGGCCTGGACGACAGGCCTGGGGAGCCCGCGAACACAGAGCCCTCTTCCTCGCAGCGGCGCGGCACCGGCGCGATCTTGGCGCTCGTCGGGCCTCCGGGGGTGGGCAAGACCTCCCTCGGCGAGTCCGTCGCCCGGGCGCTGGGCCGCCAGTTCGTCCGGGTGGCGCTGGGCGGCGTCCGGGACGAGGCCGAGATCCGCGGCCACCGCCGCACCTACGTCGGCGCCCTGCCCGGCCGGATCGTGCGGGCCATCAAGGAGGCCGGCGTGATGAACCCGGTCCTCATGCTGGACGAGGTCGACAAGCTCGGCGCCGACTGGCGGGGCGACCCCACGTCGGCCCTCCTCGAGGTGCTCGACCCGGCCCAGAACCACACCTTCCGCGACCACTACCTCGAGCTCGACCTCGACCTGTCCGACGTGCTGTTCCTGGCGACGGCCAACGTGCTCGACACGATCCCCGGCCCCCTGCTCGACCGCATGGAGGTCATCCGCCTCGACGGCTACACCGAGGACGAGAAGCTGGCCATCGCCCGCGACCACCTGTTGCCCCGCCAGCGGGAGCGCCACGGCCTCGTTCCCGGTGAGGTCGAGGTGACCGACGCCGCCCTGCGGGCGGTGGTCACCGGCTGGACCCGGGAGGCGGGCGTGCGCAACCTGGAGCGGGAGCTGGGCCGTGTGCTGCGCAAGGCGGTGACGCGCATCGCCTCCGGCGATACGAGTGTGGGTGTCGACGAGGGCACCCTTCCCGATTTCCTGGGCCGGCGGCGCTTCTTCGACGAGGCGGCCGACCGCACCGGAGTGGCCGGCGTGGCCACCGGCCTGGCGGTCACGGGGATGGGCGGCGACGTCCTCTTCGTCGAGGCGTCCTACTCCGACGGCCACGACGGCGGGGGCAGCCTCCAGGTCACCGGCCAGCTCGGCGACGTGATGAAGGAGTCCTCGGAGATCGCCCTGTCCTACGTCCGGTCCCACGCCGACGCCCTCGGGTTGCCGGAGCGCAGCTTCGGGCGGCGCCGGTTCCACGTGCACGTCCCTGCCGGGGCGGTGCCCAAGGACGGCCCGTCGGCGGGGGTCACCATGACGACCGCTCTGGTGAGCCTGCTCACCGGCCGCCGCGTGCGGTCCGAAGTGGGCATGACCGGGGAGGTCACCCTGTCCGGCCGGGTGCTGCCGATCGGAGGCGTCAAGCAGAAGGTGCTGGCCGCCCACCGGGCCGGGCTCACCGAGGTGGTGCTGCCCGAGCGCAACGGCCCCGATCTCGACGACGTGCCCGAGGCGGTGCGGGAGGCGATGACCTTCCACCTCGTCTCCGACGTCACCGAGGTGCTGCGCATCGCCCTCGAGGAAGAAGTTCCGGCTCAGGCCCCGGCCGCCTGACCAACCCTCGCCTGACCCGATCCGGCCCAAAACCCCGTCCCGCGTGAGCGAGACCCACGTCTTCTGTGGGTTTGGCTAACGCGCGATGGGTGTTGTGGGGGGTTGGGGGGTGCCCGGGGGGTTGGGTCGTCGGCGGCGGGCGCGGCGGCGGTAGAGGCGGCGGTCGGCGCTGTCGACGAGGGCGTCGGCGACGAAGCCGTCGGCGGGCGAGGTCGCGATCCCGTAGGTGAACGGGACCGGGCCGGCGG
>JBOGFO010000701.1:0-2968 GCA_050743445.1 Acidimicrobiia bacterium | reverse complement strand
GCGTCGGCCAGCGAGCCCGAGCTCTCGGGATCCAGATGGCCGAGGAAGATCAGGTCCCTGACCAGCAGAGGCAGGCTGAGGAGGCTGAGGAGCTCGGCCCGTTCTCCCATGCCGCCGCTGACCTCGGAGAGGATTCCGGCCACCGACGCGCTGACCAGGGTGATTCCCAGGATGGTGGCGCCGCCGACGATTCGCCGCCCGCTCAGGGAGGCCACGGCCAGGCTCAGGGAGGCGTAGTAGAGCGCCAGGGCCGCCACCGCCACCGGCACCTGCCAGACGACCTCGGCGTTGTCCCGCATGTAGTCGAGGGCTCCCTTGCTGACCAGGGCCTGGCCGACGAACAGCAGCACCTGGGGCAGGAAGGAGAAGGCGAAGACGAGGCTGAAGATGGCGGCCAGCTTGGCCAGCACGTAGTCGGTCCCGGTGAGGGGCCGGGCGAAGAGGATGGGCAGGACGCGCTGGCGGCGCTCGGGGCAGATGACGTCGGGGGCGCAGACGGCGACGAACAGCAGGAGCGACGACGACACCCCCACGTAGTCCCGGTAGGTGAAGAACTCGAAGCCCTCGAGGGGCGAGTTGCGGGTGGCGAAGCCGATGCCGACGTTGACCGCGGCGGGGATGCTGACGATGGCCAGGAGGGAGAAGGGCAGGAGCTTCTGGCGCCAGGAGCGGCGCAGGCCGATGGCCCGGCGCACCGAGGCCCGGTACAGGGCCAGGCCGGCGGCCCGGCGCCCGCCCCGCAGCCCGTCGTAGGGCCGGTAGCCCCGGTCGTAGACGGCGCCCGTCCGGGTGGCGGTCACAGGACCTGCGCCAGCAGGGCCTGGCGGTTGGGGCAGGGGCCCCCGGCCGCAGAGCGATGAGCCGCCAGGCGAAGAGCCATGGTCACAGTGAGTCCGCCGGTGCCGGGGCCCGGGGCGTGAGGAACGCCTCGTCCAGGGAACCGGCCCGGGAGGAGAGGCGGTGCAGCGGCAGTCCGAGCTCGGCCACCGTGTCCCGGATGGCGTCGAGGTCGGCGTCGCCCGTCACCGCCACCTCCACCAGCCCCTCGTTCACGGTGGCGGGGACGCCCTTGGCGGCCAGGGCCTGGGCCAGGCCGGCGGCGCCGTCACCGACGTCGACGCTGACCACACCGGTGCGCTCCAACAGCGAGTGGGTGGTGCCGGCCACCACCAGGCGCCCGGCGTCGAGCATGACCACGTGGTCGCACACCTGGGCCACGTCGTCGAGGAGGTGGGTGGCCAGGAGGACCGAGATCCCGAATCCGCCCAGGCGGGCCACGAGCGCCAGCATCTCCTCCCGCCCGGTGGGGTCGAGGCCGGCGGTGGGCTCGTCGAGGAGGGCCAGCTCGGGGTCGGCGACCAGGGCCTGGGCCAGCTTGACCCGCTGGCGCATGCCGGTGGAGAAGCCGCCCACGGGCCGGAAGCGGGCTTCGTCCAGGCCGACGAGGTCGAGCACCTCGGACGACCGCTGGCGGGCCGCCCGGGGGGGTAGGCCGGAGATCTCGCCCAGGGTGGCGACCACGTCGGAGGCGGTCTGGTCGAGGGGAAGGCACTCGTGCTCGGGCATGTAGCCGAGCCGGCCCCGCGCCCCCACGGGGTCGGTCCGCACGTCGTGGCCGCACACCTCCACCTGGCCTTCGGTGGGATGGGTGAGCCCGAGCAGCAGGCGGAAGAGGGTGGTCTTGCCGGCACCGTTGGCACCCACCAGGCCGACGAGGCCGCGGGGCACCTCGACGTTCAACCCGTCGAGGGCCACGACGCCCCGGTAGCGCTTGGTCAGGCCGGTGGTGCGGAGGAGGGGGGTCTCCGTCATCCGGTCCAGTGTGCCAGGACGGAGGAGGGGGGTCTGTACGAAACCGGGGCGGACGCGCTAAGCAGTGGGGCGCTGTGGGAAGTCTGGGGACTCGCCCGTGAAGGGCCTGGCGGTTGCCGCCTTTGCGCTGTGGCTGGCGCCGGTGGTGGCGCCGTTCGGCGCGCAGGCGGCCCCGCCTTCCGGAGAGAACCCCGTCGAGCAGCTGCGCATCGCCCCCGAAGGGCCCCGCAGCGGGTACCAACGCACCCTGTTCCCCCACTGGGTCGACGCCGACGGCGACGGCTGCAACACCCGCGAGGAAGTGCTGGTGGCCGAGTCGACCGTGCCCGCCGAGACCGACCCGGCCCGGTGCACGGTCCTCTCCGGCCGGTGGGTCTCGACCTACGACGGGGTCACCACCGACGATCCCGCCGGCCTCCAGATCGACCACGTGGTGGCGCTGGCCGAGGCCTGGGACTCCGGCGCCGCCGGGTGGGACACCACCCGCCGCCGGGCGTTCGCCAACGACCTGGGGGAACCCGCCGCCCTCATCGCCGTCACCGGCGCCGCCAACAGCGCCAAGAGCGACCGCGACCCGGCCGAGTGGCGGCCGCCCCGGCCCGAGGCCGCCTGCGACTTCGCCCGGGCGTGGGTGACGGTGAAGCTCCGCTGGGACCTCTCGGCCGACGAGGCCGAGGCCGGCGCGCTGCGTGACATGCTGGCCTCCTGCTGAGCCCAGGTCATTCCCCCGGAATCCGCTCCGGCACCCCTGCAGGCCGGTGGGTCATCGCCGCCGCCGTGCTCGGCTCCGGCATGGCCTTCCTCGACGGCACCGTGGTCAACGTGGCCCTGCCCGCCATCCGGGCCGACCTGGGGATGGACACCACCGGGCTGCAGTGGACGGTCGACGCCTACCTCGTCACCCTCAGCGCCCTGGTGCTCCTCGGCGGCAGCCTGGGCGACCTGGCCGGCCGGCGCCGCGTGTTCCTGGCCGGCCTGGGCGGGTTCGTGGGCGCCTCGCTCCTGTGCGGGCTGGCACCCAACGCCGGCGCCCTGATCGCGGCCCGGACCCTCCAGGGCGCGGCGGCCGCCTTCCTGGTGCCGGGCAGCCTGGCCCTCATCTCGGCCAGCTTCCATCCCGACGACCGCTCCCGGGCCGTGGGGGCCTGGTCCGGGC
>JBOGFO010000700.1:0-4840 GCA_050743445.1 Acidimicrobiia bacterium | reverse complement strand
CTCAGCGTCCCACCTGGCTGAGCTCGCCCGCTTCGCCCCCCGCCTCCGCCAGCTCTGGGACGGCCTCGAGGAGCCCGTAGGTCTGGTGACCGGTTCGACGTGAACCGGCCACCAGACCGGGACTGCTGTTGCTATCAGGCCAGGATGATCAACGCAGGTCGAACCGGTCGAGGTTCATGACCTTGTCCCACGCCGCCACGAAGTCACGCACGAACTTCTCCTTGGCGTCGTCCGTGGCGTAGACCTCGGCGTAGGCCCGGAGCTGGGCGTGGGCCCCGAAGACGAGGTCGACGGCGGTGGCCGTCCGCTTGGCCTCGCCCGTAGCCCGGTCACGACCGTCGTACACGTGCTCCTCGGCGACGGACGGGCTCCACTCCGTGCCCATGTCGAGCAGGTTCACGAAGAAGTCGTTGGTCAGCGTCTCGGGCCGGTCGGTGAAGACGCCGTGGGCGGAGCCCCCGGCGTTGGTGTTCAGGACCCGCATGCCGCCGATGAGCACCGTCATCTCCGGACCGGTCAGGTTCAGCGTGAACGCCCGGTCCACCAGCCGCTGCTCGGGCGGCAGCTTGTCGGCGGGCCGGATGTAGTTGCGGAACCCGTCGCCCTTCGGCTCGAGCACGGCGAACGCCTCCACGTCGGTCTGGTCCTGGGAGGCGTCCGTCCGGCCGGGGGCGAACGGGACGGTGATGGTGACGCCGGTGTTCTTCGCCGCCTGCTCGACGGCCGCACACCCGCCCAGGACGATCACGTCGGCGAGGGAGACCTTCTTCCCACCCGAAGCCGAGCTGTTGAAGTCGGCCTGGACACCCTCGAGGGTCTGGAGCACCTTGGCCAGCTCGGACGGGTCGTTGACCTCCCAGTCCTTCTGCGGTGCCAGGCGGATCCGGGCCCCGTTGGCCCCGCCGCGCTTGTCGGTGGAACGGAAGCTGGCCGCCGACGCCCAGGCGGTGGAGACCAGCTGGGAGATGGACAGCCCCGAGCCGAGGACCTTGGCCTTGAGGGCGGCGATGTCCTCGTTCCCGATCAGCTCGTGATCGACGTCGGGGACGGGGTCCTGCCACAGCTGCGGCTCCGGAATCCAGGGGCCGAGGTAGCGGGAGAGCGGCCCCATGTCACGGTGCAGCAGCTTGTACCAGGCCCGGCCGAAGGCGTCGGCGAGCTGGTCCGGGTTCTCGTAGAAGCGCCGGGCGATGGGCTCGAACTCCGGGTCAAGCTTCAGCGCCAGGTCCGACGTCAGCATCATCGGGGCAACACGCTTGTCGGGGACATGGGCGTCGGGCACCGTGCCCTGAGCCTCGGGGTTCGTGGGCGTCCACTGCTTCGCCCCCGCCGGGCTCGTCGTGAGCTCCCAGTCGTACTTGAACAGGTTCTCCAGATACCCGTTGTCCCACTTCGTCGGCTCGTTGGTCCACGCGCCCTCGAGCCCGCTGGTCATGGAGTGCTCCCCGGCGCCGGTGCCGACCGGGTTCTTCCAGCCGAAGCCCTGCGACTCGATGGGACAACCCTCGGGCTCCGGACCGACGAGGTCCGGGTCGATGGCGCCGTGGCACTTGCCGAAGGTGTGGCCGCCGATGATGAGCGCCGCCGTCTCCTCGGTGTCCATGGCCATCCGGCTGAAGGTCTCTTTGATGTCGCGGGCGGACGCCAGCGGATCGGGGTTCCCGTTGGGGCCTTCGGGATTCACGTAGATGAGGCCCATCTGCACGGCGCCGAACGGCGCGGCCAGTTCCCGCTCACCGCTGTAGCGCTCGTCCCCGAGCCACGTGTCCTCCGAGCCCCAGAAGACCTCTTCCGGCTCCCAGGTGTCGGGCCGGCCGAAGCCGAAGCCGAAGGTCTTGAACCCCATCGACTCCATGGCCACGTTGCCGGCCAGGACGATCAGGTCGGACATGGTGATCTTCCGGCCGTACTTCTGCTTGACCGGCCAGAGCAACCGGCGGGCCTTGTCGAGGCTGGCGTTGTCCGGCCAGCTGTTGAGCGGAGCGAAGCGCTGCTGGCCGCTGCCGGCCCCGCCCCGGCCGTCCTCGATGCGGTACGTGCCGGCCGCGTGCCACGTCATCCGGATGAAGAGCGGGCCGTAGTGGCCCCAGTCGGCCGGCCACCAGTCCTGGGACGTCTTCATCACGTCGATGAGGTCCTGCTTCAACCCGTCGAGGTCGAGGGTGGCGAACTCGGCGGCGTAGTCGAGGCCCTCGCTCCACGGGGTGGACTTGTTCGCGTTCGCCTGGAGAACCTGCAGGTTCAGCTGGTTCGGCCACCAGTCCTGGTTCGTCCTGGGCCGCTGCGGCTTGGGTTCGGGTGCGTCAATTGCTGGGTTTTCGCTTTCGCTGCCGCTGTCAGGCACGACGGCCCCCCTATCTGGTCGGTTCCATTCGATGGCTGGTTGCTCTTGATGCTGTCTACTAAAAAATCTCCGCGAGGCACTCGGGACATCGGCCCCAGTAGACGACCTCGGCCTCGTCGATCTCGTAGCCCGAGTCGTCGGCGGCCGTCAGGCACGGGGTTTCGCCGACCGCACAGTCCACGTCGACCATCCGGCCGCAGGATCGGCAGATGAGGTGATGGTGGTTGTCATCGACACGGTTCTCGTAGCGGGCCGACGACCCGGCGGGCTGGATGCGCCGGAAGAGGCCCTTGTCGGTGAGGACGGTGAGAGCGTCGTACACCGCCTGCCGGGAGATGGCCCCGATCTCGGCCCCCACGACCGTGTAGATGTCGTCCGCGGTGCTGTGGGGTTGATCGGACACCGCCCGCAGAACCGCCAGACGCTGGGCCGTGACCTGCAGGCCGTGCCGGCGGAGAGCTTCGGCGTTGTCGACGGATGTCTCCCGGGGCACGACGCGGAGCCTAACCAATATCCTGGAGTAAGTCTAGATCTGGTTCGATACCAGTTTCCTGCCGACGGCGTTTGGTGCGAAGGGTCAGCCGCGGCTTTAATTCCCGGCGACGAGGAGGAGGGGCCATGAAGCGAACCATCGGACTCTTGGCGGTGATCGCCCTGCTGGCGGGGGCGTGCGGCGGCGACGACGACAGAGGCGATGCGGCCGGGTCCAGCTCGACCACCGAGGCGGCGGCCCAGGAAGGGCCCCTGACCTTCACGGTTCTGGTCGACGGGCCCTCCCCCGAGGGCAAGAACATCCAGCTGAGCGCCTACTTCCCCGGCATCCTCAAGGTCCACGCCGGCGACACGGTGGTGTTCGACAACAAGTCCACCCATGCGCCCCACACGATCAGCTTCGGTATCAACTCCGACCGGTCCAACAGCCCCCCGCCGGTGACGAAGGCGGCCGCCTTCAACCCGGCCGTCTTCGGGCCGTGTGTCACCTCGGCCGATCCGACCGCCGAGCTCGACGCCTGCCCCGAGGCACCGGCGGCCGAGCTACCGCCCTATACCGGGAAGGGCTACTGGAACTCCGGGATCCTGGTCCCGGCGGTGGCGCCCGCCGGCGCGAAGCAGGTGTCGGTCAAGTTCGACGAGTCGACCCCGCCCGGCAGCTACAACTACGCCTGCATCCTCCACGGCCTGATGGGCGGCAGCATCACCGTGGTGGGTGCCGACGACGCCCGTGACGTCCCCGAGGCGACGGCCACGTCGGGAGCCAAGGGCGCCGCCGACGCCGCCGCCGCGGCCGCCGCCATCCCTGACCCGGCGGATCCCGGTGCCGGCAAGGTCGTCTCCGGCTGGGGCAACAGCCTCGTGGCCGTCAACCGGTTCCTTCCCGCCGTCGCCGAGATCAAGGCGGGCGAGACGGTGACCTGGCAGGGCACCAGCGAGTACGAGCCCCACACCATCACCTTCGAGGCGCCCTTCACCAACCCCGAGGACCCCCGCGCCGTGCCCCCCACCGGAGCCAAGACCGGTGGCAGCTACACCGGCGGGTTCACGAACTCGGGCCTCATCGGCCCGGCGCCCTTCCCGGCGGACACGTTCTCGCTCCGCTTTCCCAAGGCCGGTGAGTACGCCTACGTCTGCGTTCTGCACCCCGGCATGGCCGGGTCGGTGAAAGTGACCGGAGCCGGCGCCATGTAGCTCAATCAGGCACTCAGGCTAAGCCAGGATCTCGACGTACCCGTCCGTTCCATGGACGCGGATCCGCTGCCCGTCCCGGATCAGCCGGGTGGCGTGCTCCACCCCCACGACGGCCGGCAAGCCGTACTCCCGGGCGATCACCGCGCCGTGGGTCATGAGGCCCCCCACCTCCGTCACCAGGCCCGTGATCGCCACGAACAGGGGCGTCCAGCTGGGGTCTGTGAAGGCGGTGACCAGGATGTCGCCCGCTTCGAGATCGGCCTCCGCCAGGTCCAGGATGACGCGAGCCCGCCCTTCGATGGTTCCGGCGGAAACCGCCAAGCCGACCAGCGCGCCGGCCGGGAGATCGTCGCGCCGGTAGGCCCCGGCGACGCACTCGCCATCCGAGGTGAGCACCCGGGGCGGCGTGAGCGCGGCATAGGACCGGAAGGCGTCCTTGCGCTGGAGGATGAGCTCGTCATCCACCTGGTCCGTGCGCACGACGTCGGCGAGCTCCTGCATCGTGAGGAAGAAGATGTCTTCCTTGTCCCGCAGCACCTGCGCCCGCACGAGGCGCTCGGCTTCCTCCAGCAAGGCCTGCTTGTACACGAAGTAGCGGCTCACCATGCCGTACTTCGGGTACTCCCGGTACCCGTTGAAGGTCCGGGCCCGGTCGATCATCCGCTTGGTCTCTTCGGCCTTCGGCTCCCCGTCCGGCAAGGCCCGCAAGCGCTCCAGCAGCTCCTGTTCCTTCTTCTGGGCCTCCTGCCGCCCTTGCTCGAAGCGCCGCTCGCCGGCGCCCGGCTCGAAGTTCTTGATGTTGCCGAGGAT
>JBOGFO010000699.1:0-3093 GCA_050743445.1 Acidimicrobiia bacterium | reverse complement strand
GAGCAGTTCCTCATCCTCCCCCATCCCCGGGTCGCCGAGTACTTCGAGCGCAAGGCCGGCGACTACGACCGGTGGCTGGCCGGGATGCGCCGCCTCCAGGCCCGCGCCGGCGTCAGTCCCTTCTAGTTGTTCTGGGCCTTCTAGTACTGCGCCACCTAGTACTCGCGCAGGTCGGCTTCCCGCAGACGCCGGACCAGCCCGCGCAGCAGCTTCTCGTTGAGGGCCGGGAGCTCCAGCACCAGCGTGCGGAAGGCCCGGGCCCCGAGAACGCCCAGGGTCATGGGCGTGTCGGCGGTGACAGTGGCATCCCGGGGGGCGGGATCGAGAAGGGCGAGCTCGCCGAAGTAACCGCCCGGGCCGAGGGTCGCCACCTTGCGCTTCCGGCGCCGGATGGTGGCCTGGCCCTCGAGCACGAAGAAGAAGGCGTCACCCGGCGTTCCCTCCTCCACCACGTCCATGCCTGCGGGCACGTCGACCAGCAGGGCGTGCCGGGCGATGATCTGGCGCTCGCGGTTGGAACAGGCGGCGAAGAGCGGCACCTGGGCCAAACCCTCCCGTACATCCTTGCGGTGACTGCCGGCCACGCCCCCAATCTATTGCCGCCCGGAGAAGTGTCGCCGGTTTGACATTCGGGACGTCAGTGCGGTCAGGGATCGCGCGCCCTCGACGGGCGTACCGTCGCACCAGCGGGGTTGTCACGACCCGGCGAGCAGGGAGAGGAGCGAGCGATGCGGGAAGCCATCCAGACCGTCCTGGCCACCAACCGTCCGTTGAGCCTCAACCCCTCCGAAGCGAGGGCGGTCGTCCAGACGCTGGCCGCCGGCGAGATCCGGATCGCGCTGGCCGCCGGAGCCCAGGCCGTGTTGCGCCCGTCCCCGCTCCAGGGGGCATCGGCCCGCGGCCAGAGCCGTCTGGTGGGCGCCATCCGCTCCCGGCACGGATGGGTCTCGGTTCCGGTGGAGATCGGGACGGCACCGGCGTCGGAATCGTGCGCCGAGCTCGTGGTCCGGCCGGTCGGTCCGGTCTGCCTCCGGAGCGAGGCCCACCGTCGCCTGTTCAACCGGACCTCCCACGTCCTGGCCGACTTCTTCAGCACCGAGATCGAACTTGTGGGCCTGACGATCGCCCCGACTCCCGTGGCGACGCCCGCAGAGCCCACGCGACACCACGCCGTCACGCTCCCAGCTTGAAGCCCCGTAGGTTTGACCAATGTCCCCGGGCCGACGACGATGGACCGGTCCGGGAGGAGGGAACTTGGCCCAGAAGCCGATCGAGCTCATCCTCCTCAGGGAACTCGTCAGCCGTTTGGGCTTTCCCGTCACCATGGTCGACGCCGAGGGAAACGTCGTGTTCTACAACGAACCCGCCGAGGAACTCCTCGGCCGGCATCTCAACGACACCGGCGAGCTCCCTCTGGCCGACCTTGTCGACCTGTACTCGCCGCTGGACGAGAACGGAGCACCACTGCCCCTCGACCAACTGCCCATCCGGGTCGCCCTGCGCGAGCGCCGACCCAAGCAGGGCCAGCTCTACGTGCACGATGCGGGGGGCAAGGCCCACCTCATCACCACCACCGCCATCCCCCTGGACGGCCAGGGCGGCACCCTGCTCGGAGCCATGGCCATCTTCTGGGAGACCAAAGGCGCGTGAAGCTGACCGTCTGGGGAACCCGGGGATCCCTCCCGAGCCCCCGCCCCGGCACCGCCCGGTACGGGGGCAACACGTCGTGCGTGCAGCTGGAGCTGGCCGACGGCTCGGTCGTGGTCCTCGACGCCGGCACCGGCATCCACCGGCTGCCCGACTTCGGACCGTCCACGACCCGGGTCGACGTCCTCCTCAGCCATCTGCACATGGACCACATCCTCGGACTCGGCTTCTTCGGGGCGCTCTTCCAGCCCGACGTCGAGGTCCACATCTGGGGCCCGCCGTCCACCACGCTGGATCTCCACGCCCGGCTCACCCGGTACCTTTCGCCCCCGCTGTTCCCGGTCCGCCTGCGGGACCTGCCCTGCAAGCTGGTGCTGCACGACGCGCCCCGGGGCACGTTCGACCTTCCCGGCGCCTCGGTGACGGCCGACCTGGTGTGCCACCCCGGCCCGACACTCGGGTACCGGATCGCCGCCGACGGCGCCACCCTGGCCTACCTCCCGGACCACGAGCCGGCGCTGGGCGCCGACTCGTTTCCCCGGGGCCCGGAGTGGACCTCGGGCTTCGACCTCATGGACGGGGTGGACGTCCTGATCCACGACGCGCAGTACAGCGACGAGGAGTACCCCACCCACGTCGGCTGGGGCCACAGCTCGATCCAGCACGCCATGGCCGTCGCCGAGTCCGCCGGCGTCGCCCGGCTCCTGGCCTTCCATCACGATCCCAACCACAACGACAGCCTCCTGGACCGGCTCTTCGCCGAGGCCGCCGCCGGGCGCGACTGGTCCTTCGAACTGATCCCGGCCCAGGAGGGCGCCCGGCTCACCCTGGGCCGCCAGCCGGTCGCGAAGTAAGTTCGGGCCGTGTCCGCTCCGGCCATCGAGATGGTGCTCCTCAAGCAGGTGGCGAGCTACCTGGCCATGCCCATCTTCGTCGTCGACGCGGAAGGGGCCCTCGTCTACTACAACGAGCCGGCCGAGGAGCTCCTGGGGCATCGCTACGAGGAGACGGATCAGCTTCCCCTCGAGGTCTGGGGCCCGATGTGGACGCCAACCGACGCCGGGGGCGAGCCTCTGGCGCCCGAGCGCCTGCCCCTCGGGATCGCGGTGCGGGAGCGCCGGCCGGCCCAGGAGACGATCTGGATCCGGGGTCTCGACGGCGTCACCCGCCGCATCACCATCACCGCCATTCCCATCGACGGGCGCACCTCCGAGCTTCTCGGCGCGCTGGCCATCTTCTGGGAGTCCTGAGCACAGTCAAGGAGGTCCGAGGATGACGCGACGGAACGAGTACCTGGACCATCTGGCCCGCGTCCCGCTCTTCTCGGCCTGCAACAAGGCGGAGCTGAAGAACCTGGCCCGGCGGACCACCGACATCAAGGTGGACGCCGGCCAGATCATCATCCGCGAGCAGCAGGGGGCGTACGACTTCTTCGTCGTCTTCGAG
>JBOGFO010000698.1:0-15624 GCA_050743445.1 Acidimicrobiia bacterium | reverse complement strand
CTCGGCCGCCGGGGTGACGATCCTCGTTCCCGAGATGAGCCTCAGCGGGGCGTGAACGGAGCGATGGCAGCTACCCTGTCCGCCCTATGAGCAAGAAGACCAAGAAGCGCAAGCTGAAGTGCCGCCGGAACAAGGCGAACCACGGTAAGAAGCCCAACGTCGGACGCCGGTAGGAGCCA
This sequence comes from Acidimicrobiia bacterium, assembly GCA_050743445.1. Lineage (GTDB taxonomy): Bacteria > Actinomycetota > Acidimicrobiia > IMCC26256 > BP-133 > CAWBJP01. The sequence continues at coordinate 15,445 of JBOGFO010000698.1, read as the reverse complement.
GGAGCCCCCGACGCCGGGGTCGATCCTCGTCGGCACCTGCTCCTGGACGGACAGGACCCTCGTCCGGGACGCCGACTTCTACCCCAAGAAGTCGATGAAGGCCGAGGAGCGTCTGCGCTACTACGCCTCGATCTTCCCCCTCGTCGAGGTCGACTCCACCTACTACTTCCCGCCCACCGAGGACATGGTGGGGCTGTGGGTCAACCGCACGCCCCGGCACTTCACCATGAGCGTGAAGGCCTACTCACTCCTCACCGGACATCCCACCCGACCCGACTCGTTGTGGCCGGAGGTGGCCGAGGAGATCCCCCACGAGCACCAGGGGAAGCGCTCCAACTACCTGTCCCACCTCCCGCCCAAGGCCGTCGACGAGGCCTGGGAGCAGTTCCGCCGGGCGCTCATGCCGTTGCACTCGGCGGGCAAGCTGGGGACGGTCCTGTTCCAGTACCCGCACTGGTTCCGGCCCAAGGCCGAGAGCCGAAAGATGCTGGCCGAGCTGGCCGGCCGGCTCCCCGACTACGACTGCGCCGTCGAGTTCCGCCACGGGTCGTGGCTGGCCGAGGGGGAGCGCGAGAAGACGCTGGAGTTCCTCGAACGCCACGGCCTGATCTTCGTGTGTGTCGACGAGCCGCAGGGGTTCTCATCCTCCGTCCCGCCGGTGGCGGCGGCCACGGCCGACATCGCCGTCGTCCGCTTCCACGGCCGCAACACCGCCACCTGGGAGGACCGGGCGGTCACCACCGCCGCCGAGCGCTTCGCCTACCGCTACTCCGAGGACGAGCTGGCCGAGTGGGTTCCCAACCTGCGCAGCCTGGCGGGCTCGGCCCGGGAGACCCACGCCCTCATGAACAACTGCTACCGGGACTACGCCGTCGACAACGGCCAGCAGCTGGCCGCCCTGCTCGGGGAAGGCCTCCAGCCCGACGCCTGAGCCCTCAGCCCAGGCGGGAGACGGTGGACGTGCCGAAGCGACTGGCCATCGCCTCTTTCAGGCCCCGGGGGAAGTTCGAGCCGGCGGCGCGATGGGCGCCGGTCAGGGCCCGCTGGGCTTTGGGGTCGCCCTCGAAGGCGGCGATGCAGCCCTCGGGCTCGAGGTTGGCCAGGGCGAGGATGGCGCCGGCGCAGCCGAGCGGTCCGGCCAGGGCGAGGATGGCGGCGGACCCGGTGTAGAGCGGCCGGCCCCACTCCAGCTCCTCCAGGAGCCGGTCGGGGTCGCCGCTCGAGTCCTTGAGCCCGGCCACGGGCAGGTCGGCGAGCATCTCCACCGGGATGCCGGGTAGCGACGCCTTGGGGAAGTGATAGGCGAGCACGGGCAGATCACCCGCCGAGCGGGCCACGAGCTCGTAGTAGGGCCGGGGGTCGTCGACCCGGGGCGGGGAGAGCACCAGCACCCCGGCGGCGCCGTGCTCGGCGGCCGAGAGGGTGAGGGCGGCGGCCTGGCGACCCGACGGCGCCCCTGTCCCGGCCAGCACCGGCACGGGGTCGGGGACGGCATCACGCACCGCCGACAGGAGAGCGACGCGCTCCTCGGGCGAGAGGGTGGCCGCCTCGCCCGTCGAGCCGGCCACCACCACGGCCCGGACCCCCAGGGCCACCAGCCGGGCGGCGTGCTCGGCGGTGGCCTCGGCGTCGAGCTCGCCGTCGTCATCGAAGAGCGTGGCGAGGGCCACGCCCACACCCACGAAGGGCGGATCTCCCACCGCCTCACGGTAGCGTCTGGGGCATGGACCTCTCCGCGCTGGTGCGCCCCGACGGCGGCAAGATCGTCCTGATCGTGATGGACGGGCTCGGCGGATTCGCCGACACCCAACACGGAACCGAGGCCGAAGAGGCGACGACGCCGAACCTCGACCGGCTGGTGGCGGACGGGGTCACCGGCCTGGGCGAGCCAGTCGGACCGGGCATCACCCCCGGCTCCGGGCCCGGCCACCTGGCCCTCTTCGGCTACGACCCCGAGGTCTTCGAGCTGGGCCGGGGCGCGCTGTCTGCCGCCGGCCTGGAGTTCAAGCTCTCTCCCGGCGACGTCGCCGCCCGGGGCAACCTGTGCACCCTCGACTCCGCCGGCGTGATCGCCGACCGGCGCGCCGGCCGCCTCCCTGACGGCGAGGCCCGGCAGGTCGTCGAGCTGCTCGCCGACAAGATCGCCATCGACGGCTGCGAGGTGGTCTTCCGTCACGAGCGGGAGCACCGGGTGCTGGTCGTGCTGCGGGGCGAGGGGCTCGACCCCCGGCTCGCCGACACCGACCCCCAGGTGACGGGCGTCGCCCCCCTGGCGCCCAACGCCCTCGATCCGGCGGCGGAGCGCACCGCCTCCGTCGTGGCCGAGCTCGACGCCCAGGTCCGGGCCGCTCTCTCCGATCAGCCCAAGGCCAACGGCCTCCTCCTGCGGGGCTTCGATCAGCACCGGGACCTGCCCGGCTTCAAGGACCGCTACGGCCTCAAGGCGGCGGCCATCGCCATCTACCCGATGTACCGGGGCATCGCCCGCCTGCTGGGCATGGATGTGCTCGGCGCTCCCGACGGGCTCGACGAGCAGCTCGGGATCCTCTCCGAGGCGTGGGGCGACTACGACTACTTCTTCTTCCACCACAAGGCCACCGACTCGGCCGGGGAGGACGGCGACCGCCCCCGCAAGATCGCCGCCATCGAGACCCTCGATGCCGCCGTCCCCGCCATCCTCGACCTCGGCCCCGATGTCGTCATGGTCTCGGGCGACCACGCCACCCCAACCCAGATGGCGGCCCACTCCTGGCACCCCGTCCCGATCGTGCTGTGGGGGTCCCGGGTGGGCCGGGACGACAGTGACCGCTTCGGCGAGCGCTGGTGCCGCCACGGTGGGCTCGGCACCCGGCCGATGAAGACGATGATGCCGATCCTCCTGGCCAACGCCGGCCGCCTGCAGAAGTACGGCGCCTGAGCGTCGTTTAGGTGCTCTGACGGCCGGGTACCCGGCTGGAGAGATGGAAGGAACCGGCAGAACGAAGGTGGCCGAGCAGGCCGTCGAGGTCGCGGGCCGCTCCGACGTCGACGTCGTTCCCACCGTCCCCGCAGACAACGACTTCCGCCGGATGCGGCGGGCGCGGTCGGTGCGCCGGGTGTTCATGTCCCTGGTGGCGGTCTTCCTGCTCCTCGGCCTGAGCGGGATGCTCGGCGTGCGCAGCCGTTCCACCACGGTGGTCGGGGGTGGCTACGAGCTCACCGTCACCTACGGCCAGGTCTCCCGGCCCGGCCTTCCCACCCCCTGGAGCTTCGAGGTCCGGCGGCCCGGTGGCTTCGACGGGCCCGTCACCCTTTCGACGGCGTCGGAGTACCTCGACATGTTCGACGAGAACGGCTTCGACCCGCAGCCGTCGAAGGTGACCGCCACTCCCGAGGCCGTGATCTGGGAGTTCGAGCCGCCGCCGGGCGACACGCTGGCCGTATCCCTCGACGCCCGCATCGAGCCGGGGGTGCAGTGGGGCCGGTTGGGGGAGACGTCCGTCCTCGAGGACGGCGAGGCGGTGGTCACCGCCCGCTACAAGACCTGGATCCTCCCGTAATGGAGATGGTCCTGCGCGCCGGCGCCATCTACTTCCTTCTGTGGGCGATCACCCGGGGGCTGGGCAAGCGGGAGCTGGCCGAGATGAGCGCCTTCGAGCTGCTCCTCCTGGTCACCGTGGGGGATCTCATCCAGCAGGGCGTCACCCAGGAGGACATGTCGGTGACCGGGGCGATGCTGGCCGTGGGGACCATCGCCATGCTGGTCCTGATCTTCTCCTGGATCGGCTATCGGTGGCGGCCGGCCCGGCGCGTCGTCGAGGGGGTACCGGTGGTCGTGGTGCGCGACGGCCGTCCCATCGACGACGCCCTCCGCCTGGAGCGGGTCACGATGGACGAGCTCCTAGAGGGGGCCCGCAACCAGGGCATCGCCAACCTGCGCGACGTCAACCTGGCGATCCTGGAGCCGGACGGCCGTCTCTCCTTCCTGAAGCAAGAAGGTTCCGGGGCCGACCAACACCAGGCTGCGGAACGCCACAAGGCCTGACGGGTCAGGCAAGACCGCAACTGGCGTTCCTGCGGAACGACAGGTGTTCCGCAGGAACGCCGGTTGGGCGTCAGGCCTTCTTGGCGGCGGCCTTCTTGGCGGTGGCCTTGGCCGGGGTGGCGGTCTTGGTGGCAGCCGCCCGCTTGGCCGCCGGCTTCGGCGCCGCCTTGGTCCCCGTCGCCTTCGTCGCGGTCGCCTTCGCCCCCGTCGTCTTCGTCGCCGCGGTCCGGGTCCCGGTCCGGGTGGCCGGCGGTGCCTTCTTGGCCGCGGCCTTCTTGACCGGGGGCCGCTTGGTGGCCGGCCGGCGGGCGGCCGCCGGCTTCGGTGCGGCTGCCGGCTCGCTGGTGGTCGGGAGGGACGTGCCGCCGCCACCGAGGACGCTCAGGAAGGGGTGGCTCGCCCGCGCCGCCACCCGGGAGAAGGTCTCGAGCGCGACGCGCTGGGCCTCGACGCACAGGCGGAGGCTCTGCTTCAACGGGGCCAGGGACAGGGAGATCAGGTCCGAGCTCTGGGGGATGGTCATGGTTGCTCCTTCCTGGGATCCAGTATTGGTTCCCAGGTGCTTGAGATTTCAAGCATGATCGCACATGAAGGCCCGACGGTCCTGACCGGGCGACGGAGGAGCCCCGGCGCACCGGGGTAGGGTCCGCCAATGAGGAGCAACCTGTTCGGCGCCAATGTCGAGATCGACGGCGGCGACCGGATCTCGCTGCAGAACCCCCGGCTGGTGAAGGTCTCGCTGGAGGGCGAGGTGTTGGCCCGGCAGGGCGCAATGGTCGCCTACCAGGGTGAGATCGAGTTCGCCTACGAGGGCGCCGGCATGAAGAGGGTCCTCAAGAAGGCGCTCACCGGCGAGGGCGACCCTTTGATGCGGTGTCGCGGCAAGGGGACCTGTTCCTCGCCCACCACTCCTTCGAGCTGCACATCGTCGATCTCGACGGCGACTCGCTCACGGTCAACGGTGACAACGTGCTGGCGTTCGAACCCGGGCTGACCTGGGACATCCGCAACGTCGAGGGCGCGACCATCCTGTCGGGTGACGTGTTCAACATGGTCTTCACCGGTAGCGGACGGCTCGTGCTGTCGGCCTGTGGGACGCCCGCCAACTCGCCTTCGAGGGTCAGGGTTTCGTCGTCGTCCAAGCCTCGGAGGGTCCGGCGGTGCCGAAGCATGACCACAAGGGAGCCGGCAGCTGGATCGGGTAGGCCCAAGGTAGGGTCGGGGTATGGCCACCCGAAGCGGACCCCCTATCGGACCCTTCCCGTCCGGCGTCGAAACCGACGAGCAGAAGGACGAGTACGACAAGCTCCGCCGGAGGGTCCTGTGGAAGATGCCCTATGGCCTCTACGTGGTCGGCTCCCGGGCCGGTGACCGGCGCAACCTGATGACGCTCAACTTCGCCACCCAGGTCTCGTTCGAGCCCAAGCTGGTGGGGATCGGGGTGGAGAAGGACGCCTTCACCCACGAGCTGATCTCCGAAGGCGGCGTGTTCTCGCTCTGCATCCTCGGCCGCGAAGACCGGGCCATCGTGCGCAAGTTCGTGAAGCCGGTGGAGGCCGACGGTCCGTCCACCCTGAACGGCTTCGCCTTTCACGACGGCCGCACCGGAGCTCCCATCCTCGACCAGGCCGTGGCCTACGCCGACTGCGAGGTCCGCAACCCCGTCGACTGCGGCGGCCATACGTTCTTCATCGGCGAGGTGGTCGACGCCGCCTTCCAGGTCGAGGACGAGGAGGCCGAGATCCTCCGCATGGAGGACACCCGGATGAGCTACGGCGGGTAGGACCGAGGAATCCGCTTGACCCTCCAGTTGGTGGAGGCCTGATGGTGACCGGCGTGGACGTGAACCCTCTCTCCACGATCGGCGAGCTGGCCAAGCGCACGGGCCTGTCCGTCCGCACGGTCCGCTTTTACTCCGACGCCGGGGTCGTGCCACCCAGCAACCGCAGCCCGGCGGGCTACCGCCTCTACGACGCCGAGGCCCTGGCCCGGCTGGAGACGGCCGTCTCGCTGCGGGAGCTCGGCTTCGACCTGGACACCGTGCGCCGGGTGCTCGACCGCCAGGTCGGAATCTCCGACGTGATCGGCGTGCACGCCGAGGCTCTCGACGCCCAGATCTCCATCCTCCGCCTGCGCCGGGCCATCCTCCGGGCCCTGGCCAAGCGGGACCCGACCATCAAGGACGTGGAACTCATGAACAAACTGGCCCGGCTCTCCGCCGAGGAGCGCAACCGCATCATCACCGGCTTCTACGACGAGGTCTTCGGCGGCCTCGACATCGACCCCGAGTTCGAGCGCCGGATGCGCACGGCCACCCCCGACCTGCCCGACGACCCCAGCCCCGAGCAGGTGGAGGCCTGGATCGAGCTCGCCGAGCTCGTCTCCGACGAAGGCTTCCGGGCCCGGGTGCGCCAGATGGCCGAAGGCCACTCGGCCGACCGGGAGGCCGGGGGCGAAGTCATGCCGACCGCCTCCCAGGGCTTCGAGACGGTGGTCGCCGAGCAGGCCGGAGCGGCCCTGTCAGCCGGCATCGACCCGTCGTCCCCCGAGGCGGCGGACGTGCTCGTCCCCATCCTTGCCGCCCTCCGCGGCGACCAGCCCGACAGCCCCGAGCTGCGGGCGGACATCGCCGACCGCTTCGAGTCCGGCAACGACCGGAGGGTGGAGCGCTACTGGCAGCTGCTCGGCGTCATCAACGGATGGGGGGCGTTTCCGTCCATGACGCCCGCCTTCGAGTGGACCATCGTTGCGCTCCGGGCCCACCCGACCCCGTTACCCTGAACCCCTTCGGACGGAAAGGAGGGGCGTGCACCATATCGACGAGACGGTGGAGAAGTACGTCGAAGGACTCTTCGAGGTTCAGCACCACGATCCGGTGCTCGCTGAGATGGAGGCCCGGGCCGACGCCGAGGGCTTCCCCATCATCGGGCGGGCCGTCGGCCGGCTCCTCGAGCTCCAGACCCGGGCCATCGGTGGTCGCCGGGTCATGGAGCTCGGGTCCGGCTTCGGCTACTCCGGCTACTGGTTCGCCCGGGCGGTCGGGGAGAACGGACAGGTGATCTGCACCGAGGAGAACGAGGAGCTGATCGCCGACGCCGAGGGATACCTCGGGAGGGCCGGGTTGTGGCCCCGGGTCACGTACCACCAGGGCGACGGCCTCGAGATGCTCTCCAGCACAGACGACGAGTTCGACGTGGTGTACGTCGACACCCACAAGTTCCAGTACCCCGATGCCTGGCGGGAGGCCAGCCGGCGCATCCGGGTGGGTGGGGTCTACCTGTGCGACAACGTGCTGTGGCGGGGCATGGTTTCCCGGGGTGAGGACGACAGCGTCTTCCCGGGCTGGCCCGACGCCATCCGGGAGCACAACCGCCTGGTGGCATCCGACCCGAACTGGGTCTCCCACCTCGATCCCACCCGGGACGGGGTGGTCGTGGCCCTGCGGATCTCCTAGCGGAGCAGGTAGCCGAGGGCCCGGCGCATGATGTCGGCGCGGGCGTCGAGTCCGGCCACGTCCTCCAGGGAGAAGCCCAGGAGGACGGCCGGACCGGTGGTCACGCCGGCGACGGCCACTGCGAGGTCGTCGAACCCCCGGTAGCGGGCCGAGGCCCGCCCGTCGAAATGCGGGTACGCGGCCGGGTCGAGCGCCTCGGTGATGGGCACGAAGGCGGACGTCCCGGCGGCGCCGGCCCGGTCCTCGAGCGTGAAGGAGGCCTCGGCGAAGGGCTCGTCCACCCCTACCACCTCCCGCCCGGCCGTCGGCTTTCGCTCAAAGGCTCCCAGCCAGTACTGGAAGAAGTCGTCGTTGAGAACGCTGCAGCCGTCCTCACCCCTGTCGAAGGGGTTGCAGGGATGATCGTTGGCCGGGTCGTACTCGTCGCCGTCGGAGTAGGGCTGGCCCGCCTCCCGGCCCAGGTAGAGGAGCCGGCCGCCTTCGTTCAGGTAGTCCCGGGCGGCCATCGTCTCGTCCAGGGCCAGGCGGGACGCCACCCCGGGGAGGGTGGTTCCCGAGGTGCCCGGGGTGACCCAGACGACGGCGCGGTAGTGACCCAGCACTCCGAGGGGGTGGGGGGAGCGCCGGCCCTCGGCCTCCACGTCGTAGAGGTCGGAGGCGATGCCGGCCGCGGCCAGCGCCTCCACGACGGCCACGGCGCCGGCCGGGGGAGCGTTCTCCGGGTTGGTCGGCCGCCGCGGGTCGGGGAGCCCCGTCCCCGGGCCCGGGGTCGTGGACCGGGAGGTCAGGTTGCCGCCCGCCACCACCAGAACCGGGCTGGGTGAGGAGGTCTCCACCGTGTAGGTGAAGGCCTCGGAGCGCACGTTGCCGGCTTCGAACCAGGCTTCGACCGTGTCTCCCTCCGCCGTGCCCGACACCTCTCCGCGGACCCACCGGTAGTAGCGGTCGCCGGGCCCGCCATAGCGGGCGCCCCCGTCCCATTCGCCGGTGACCGACGACTGGGGCGACCCGCCGTTCACCCGGTAGCGCAGCGTCACGTCACCCAGGCTCCGGCCGGCGCGGGCCTGTACCAACTGGGGGTCGCCGTGACCGGAGGTGAAGGTGTCGACCGTCAAGGGTGGCGCCTGCGTCCCCAGGTGGGAGACCGGATGCGCGGGGTCGGCGGCGGAACGGGCCAGGTCGAGGGCGAAGGGACGGTTGAGCTCGAACTCCTGGCGGACCAGAGCCTCGTTGTCGGGGAACAGGAAGGCGTTGCCGGGCGTGCCCTCCCCGAGCTCGGCGGTGAAGCCCAGCGTTCCGTGCGCGGCGTGAGCCCAGCTCGTCGTCTCGCCGTTGGTCACATACAGCTCGGTCGAGAGCATCGGGTGGTATCCGGGGATCGCCGGGATGGTGGCCGTGCCCGCCAGGGCCTCGTAGATCGGGTTGTCGGCCGACGGGGTGTTGTCCTGCCAGCCGAAGGGATAGAGCAGGAGCTGTCCGTAGGCGTGGTAGTTCATGATGAAAGCGAAGGGGACGGTGGCCATCAGGTCCACGATGGCCTTGGTCCCGGGCTCCGAGGCCGGGCCCGGACCGTGGTAGGTGCCGCTCTCCGGCCGGGGGGATGCGCCTTCCTTGTCGTAGGCGAAGTGGTCGGGGAAGTTCCGGTTGAGATCGACGCCGTCGACGATGTTGATCTGGCCGTTCCCGTCGTTGTCGCGGCTGTTCTTGCGCCACAGCCGGTCATCGTCGAAGGTGCGCTGGTAGCCGTCGGGGTTCGCCACCACGACGAACCACAGCTCTCTGGTCGTCAGCAGCTGGGTGACGTCGGGATCGGTTCCGTATCCTTCGACGTAGGACCGGAGCAGCCGGCGGTTCACCTCGACCGAGATCCACTCCCGGGCGTGCTGGGCGGAGAGGTGGAGCACCGCCGGCCGGGTGCCGGCGGGCACGGCTCCGGCCCCGGCGGTCACCCGGAGGGCGACGAGGTCGCGCCCCTCGACGGTGGTGCCGATGACCCGATGCTCGACCAGGTCCGGGTGATCGTCGGCCAGTTGCGCCAGCTCGGCGGCGATGCCGTCGTCCTCGTCCCAGGACCGCCACACCGAGAACCCGTCCTGGGCCTGGATCCTGGCCAGCTCGGCGATGTCCCGCCCGTCGGCCGTCCGCCAGCGGCGGAGCGGGAGGCCCTCGGCCCGCAGGATGTCCGCCTCGGCCGGCGAGAGCACGAGGTCGGCCTCGAGGACGGAGCCGGGAGCCGTGCGGGTGGCGGCCACGTCGTAGCCGTCCCGCACCAGTCCCGCCACCACCGACGGCGCGGCGGTGAGGCGGAACATGTCCAGGGTGCCGCCCTCGGATCCGGCGCGGGCGCCGGTGGGGACGGGGGCGAGCAGGGTGAACAGAAGGGCCACCACCACCAGCTGGGCTTGCCCGCGCACGGGTCGAGGTTGCCACACCGATGGCCGGTGCCGCACCTGGAAGGACCTGTGCCGTAACTGGAAGGAACAGCGCCGGTCAGCCGGCGAGCAGGTCCCCCAGGCGCGTGAGGCCGTCGACGAGGTGCTCGTCGGAGAGGGCGTAGGACAGCCGGGCGTAGCCCGGCCCGCCGAATGCCTCGCCCGGGACGATGGCCACCCCGGCCTCCTCCAGGGCCACCTCGGCCAGCTCCAGGGTCGTCTGCGGCTTCTTTCCCCCGATCGGCTGGCCGAGGACGCCCTCGAAGGACGGGAAGGCGTAGAAGGCGCCCTCGGGCTCCTGGCAGCTCACGCCGGGCATGGCCGAGAGGAGCTCGTGCATGCGCCGGCGCCGGCGGTCGAAGGCCTCCCGCATCCGGTGGGTGTCGTCCAGGGTGCCGCTGACGGCGGCCAGGGCGGCGGCCTGGGAGATGTTGGACACGTTGGAGGTCGTGTGCGACTGCAGGTTGGTGGCGGCGACGACCACGTCGGGCGGGGCGATCATCCACCCCACCCGCCAGCCGGTCATGGCGTAGGACTTGGAGACGGCGTTGATGACGATGCAGCGATCGGCCAGCTCGGGGACGGCCACCGGCATCGACAGGGCGGTGCGCCCGTCGTAGACGAGGTGCTCGTACATCTCGTCGGTCACCACCCACAGACCCGCCTCCGCCGCCCAGCGGCCGATCGTCTCGACCTCGTCCGGCGGGTAGAGCGCCCCGGTGGGGTTGGAGGGCGAGACGAACAGGAGGGCCTTCGTCCGCTCGGTCCGCAGGCTGTCGAGCTGGTCGACGGAGACGCGGAACCCGGTGCTCTCACCGGTCGGGACGGGCACCGGCACCCCTCCGGCCAGGGCGATCGCCTCGGGGAAGGTGACCCAGTACGGCGCCGGGACCAGCACCTCGTCGCCGGGGTCGAGGACGGTGGCGAAGGCGTTGGCGATGGCCTGCTTGCCCCCGTTGGTGATGAGCACCTGGTTGGGCTTCACCTGGTAGCCGGAATCCCGGGCCGTCTTGGCCGCCACCGCCTGGCGCAGGTGGGGCAGGCCGGGCGTGGGGGAGTAGCGGTGGGAGGCCGGCCGCCGGGCCGCCTCGATCGCCGCCTCCACGATGTGGTCCGGCGTGGGGAAATCGGGTTCGCCGGCACCGAAGCTCACCACGTCGGTCCCGGCGGCGACCATGGCCTTGGCCTTGGCGTCGATGGCCAGCGTCGCCGATTCGGCGATTGCACCCACCCGGCTGGAGATACGGCCCTTCGTCATATTCGATTCGCTTTCCTCGGCTCGAGACCAGATAGTGGCACCCCATGGGCTCTGACATCCCCCACATTACGATCCCGCCCGACCTTCTCCCGCGGGACGGCCGGTTCGGCTCCGGGCCGTCGAAGGTCCGGGCCGAGGCCGTCGATGCGCTGACCGGGGTCGCCTCCGGGTACCTGGGCACCAGCCATCGCCGGCCCGGCGTCCGCCAGGTCGTCCGGCGCGTCCGGGAGGGGCTGAGCGCCCTGTTGGGCCTGCCGGAGGGCTACGAGGTCCTGCTGGGCAATGGCGGGGCGACCGCCTTCTGGGACGCGTCCGCCTTCGGGATCATCGAATCCCACAGCCAGCACCTCTCCTTCGGCGAGTTCTCCTCCAAGTTCGCCGCCGTGGTGCGGGCCGCGCCCCACCTGGACGATCCCGAGGTCATCGAGTCCGCCCCCGGCACCTGCCCCGATCCGGTGGCCCGTGAGGGTGTGGATGTCTATGCCCTCACCCACAACGAGACCTCCACCGGCGTGGTCGCCCCGATCCTCCGGCCCCGCGGCCCCGGTGCCGGCGGGGACGCCCTGGTGGTCGTGGACGCCACCTCGGCGGCCGGCGGGGTCAGGGTCGATCCGGGCGAGTTCGACGTCTACTACTTCTCGCCTCAGAAGTGCCTGGCGTCCGACGGCGGGCTGTGGCTGGCCGCCTGCTCCCCGGCCGGGGTGGAGCGGATCGAGCGGCTGGCCGCCTCGGGCCGTTGGGTGCCGCCCTCGATGAGCCTCCTGCTGGCCCTGGAGAACTCCCGCCAGGATCAGACCTACAACACGCCGGCCCTGGCGACGCTGTTCCTGCTGGTCCACCAGGTCGAGTGGATCCTCGGCGAGGGCGGGCTGGAGTGGTCGGCCCAACGGTGCGAGACGTCGTCCGGAATCCTCTACCGCTGGGCCGGGTCCCACGCCCTGGCGTCGCCCTATGTCGCCGAGCCGGCCCGCCGGTCGCCCGTCGTGGTCACCATCGACCTCGACCCCGCGGTCGACGCCGACGTGGTGTCCGCCATCCTGCGGCGCAACCGGGTCGTCGACACCGAGTCGTACCGCAAGCTGGGGCGCAACCAGCTCCGCATCGCCTGCTTCCCGGCCGTGGAACCCGACGATGTCGATCGCCTCACGAGGTCGATCGACCACGTGATCTCGGCGCTGACCGGCTGAGGGCCATCCCCAGTCGGGAACCCTTCGTTTGCACTTTGGTCCCTTGTGCGTGAGGTTTCCGTTACGCAAGGTTCGTAGGGTGGCAGCGGTGGTGAAGAGGCTGAATCGGCGGATGTTCCTACGGGCGTCGGCGCTGGCCGGCGGCGCCCTGGTCGCCTCGCCTTGGCGGGCGCTGGCCTCGCTCGGCGAAACCGTTGCGCCGTCAGGGGTTCCGGTGGCCCGGCATTCGCCCAACAACGGCGGCTACGGGCCGCTTCGCCCCGCCGGGCCCGAGCTCGCCCTGCCCGAGGGCTTCAGCTACGTCCGCTTCGGAGGCGAGGGCACGCCGATGTCCAACGGGCGCCCCACGCCGGGCGCCCACGACGGGATGGCCGCGTTTCCCGGACCCGGGGGGACGGTCCGCCTGGTGCGCAACCACGAGGTCGACGGCACCCACGCCGCCTTCGCCGGCGCCGCCTACGACGCCAAGGGCGGCGGTGGGGCCACCAACCTGGTCTTCGACCCCGGGGTGGGGCGGCTGCTGGCCTGCCATCCCAGCCTCACCGGCACCGTCCGGAACTGTGCCGGGGGGCGGACGCCGTGGGGCACCTGGTTGTCCTGCGAGGAGACGACGGACGGCGCCGCCGACGGCTACGACCGTCCCCACGGCTATTGCTTCGAGGTGCCGGCGGGCGCCACCGCACCCGTCCAGGCCCTGCCCCTCCGGGACATGGGCCGGTTCAAGCACGAGGCGGTGTGCGTGGACAAGTGGGGTGACGTCTACCTCACCGAGGACCAGGACGCGGCCGGGTTCTACCGCTTCCGCCCCCGGGTGAAGGGCGCCCTGGCCGCCGGCGGCCGTCTCGAGATGCTGGCGGTCAGCGGCCGGCCCGGTTACGACACGCGCCGGGGCCAGCAGCTGGACCAGGTCCTTCCCGTCTCCTGGGTGGGGATCCCCGATCCGGACCCGCACGACGCCGGCTGGCATCCGCAGGCGGTCTTCCGCCAGGGGCGGGATCAGGGGGCCGCCGTCTTCAGCCGGCTCGAAGGCTGTTTCTGGCACCGGGGGCGGGCCGTGATCGTCGCCACCGAGGGCGGGAACGCCGGCCTGGGTCAGGTGTGGGAGTACCGGCCGGGTGACAACTTCCTCAGCCTGGCCTTCGAATCATCGTCGGCCGACTTCCTCCGCAACCCGGACAACGTGGTCGCCACGCCTCGGGGAGGGTTGCTCCTGTGCGAGGACTGTGGTGGCCCCGACCGGATTCAGGCTCTGGACGACGAAGGCCGGGCGTTCGAGTTCGCCCGCAACCGCTTCTCCGACGGGGAGTTCACCGGGACGACCTTCTCACCGGACGGCAAGGTGCTCTTCGTCAACGTGCAACGTCCCGGGGTGACCTTTGCCATCACCGGACCCTGGGCTCGCGGCGCGCTCTGAGGCGGTGTCGAGCCTGATCTCGGTCTCGTCGTCCCGGTCCACCTCGAACCAGACCCGCTTGCCCCGTGGGCCGGGCTCGACGCCCCACGACCGGGCCAGGGCGTTGACGATGTTGAGGCCCCGCCCCGAGACGGCGTCGACGCCGGCGCGCCTCCGGGTCGGAAGCAGGGCGCTGGGGTCGTCGACCTCGACCCGGATCACCGTCGGCCAGACGTAGACCGACAGCTCCTCCGCGCCCCGGGCGTGGAGCAGGGCGTTGGTGACGACCTCACTCGTCAGCAACTCAACGATCCCCGTCACCTTCTCGTCGACGTGCTGCGCGACGAGCATCTGGCGGACGTAACGGCGGGCGGTTCCGGCGGTGGCCGGAGAACCACCCAACGGCGTTCGTCGGGACATGGGAGTAGTGGTCATGGTCATGTGTTCGCAGTGGCGTGACCTGCGTTCATGGCCTCTCTGCCCACTTCTCCCGGCGGCAAACAGGTGCGTCCTTCCATCTGTCCGGTCTCCGGACGTCGCCGTCCACCCGCTCCCGGCCCGGGACGTTCACAATGTGCGTGGCGGCTGACGTTCGTGGGGGATGAGATGCGATCGCGGGTCATGGTTCTGATTCCCGCTCTGGTCCTGATGGTGACCGGGGTGCCGTCCGCCGCGGCGGTCAGTGCGGTGCGTGCCTCGGCCCAGCCCAGCGCCGGGACCAACCTCGACCAGAGCGGGCGGCTGGCCGGGCGGGTGCTGGCCATGGTGGAGACCGGCTCCCGGCTCTTCCTGGCCGGCGAGTTCACCGGCATCCGGTCCCCGGCGGCCGACGGGGGCATGTTCGACGGCACCACCGGCTCGGCCGTGCCCGGCTTCCCCCGCCTGGGCGACGGCCAGATCAAGGCGTCCGCCGCCGACAGCTCGGGGGGCTTCTACGTGGCCGGGACCTTCACCATGGTCGAAGGTCAGGCCCGGCCCGGAGTGGCTCACTTCGGTTCCGACGGGACGCTCTCCGCCTGGAGTCCGGCCATCTCACCTCCTGGGACGGTCAAGGCCGTGGTCCGCTCCGATGCCGGTCCCGTGTACCTCGGTGGTGAGTTCACGTCCGTGGGGGGCGAGGACCGCCCCGGGGTGGCCGCGGTCGACGGGATCTCCGGCGCCGTGCACACCGGCTTTGCCCCGACCCTCGGCCCCAGTGTGGTCCGGAGCCTGGCGCTGTCGCCGGACGAGGCCCGGCTCTACGTCGGCGGGCGGGTCGACACCGGGGGTGGGGGGACCCGGCGGGGTCTGACCGCGCTGACGGCGGCGACGGGCGTGACCGAACCCTGGGACCCCGACGTGGTGGGCCGCGTCGATGCGCTGATGGTGGCCCCCACCGACGGCCGCCTCTACGTCGGTGGTGACTTCGACCGGGTGGCGGGCGAGCCCCGTCTCTCCCTCGCCCGCCTGGATCCGGCCAGCGCCGCGCCCGACGCCTGGGCCCCGGAGCCGGACGGTCCGGTGGCGGCACTGGCGCTCTCCCACGACGGGAACCAGGTCTTCGCCGGCGGCGCGTTCACCGCCCTGGGCGGAGCGAGCCGCGCCAATCTCGCCGCCCTCGACACCGCCACCGGAGCGGCTGTCACCTCCTGGGACCCGGGCGCCGACGGCCCCGTGGCCGCCCTGGCGGTTTCCGCCGACGGCGGGCTCCTCTACGT
>JBOGFO010000697.1:0-3167 GCA_050743445.1 Acidimicrobiia bacterium | reverse complement strand
GGCCACGGCTGGGAAGCCAGGCCGGAGAACATCGGCCGGCCGGTCCCGTCGGCGGCGTCGATGCCGCGCCGCAGCGCCGTCACCACTCCGGAGACGTCGGCGTCGCCGAGGACGCCGGCGAGGCTGGCGCTGGTGGACTCGTTTCGGGCCTCGACGAGCTCGCTGCGCCCGACCTTGCCCCGGCCTTCCTCATAGAGAGTGGTGATCAGCCCGGGTTCGAAGACGGCGAAGGAGGAGACCGCGACCGCGGCCGCCGGTTCCCCCAGACCGGAGGCCCGGCCCCAGACGTAGCCGGTCAGGAAGTTGAGGCCGAGGGCGGCCAGAGCCTCGTTCGTATGGCGGGACCAGACGGCGTGCATGGCGACCGGTTCGTAGGCGTCCCGGAGGCGGCGGGCGGGGTCGGTGGCGGGCGGTGGCGGCGCCGACCCGGCGGGGGAGGGAGCGTAGAAGACTTCGAGAGCGGCGTCGTAGTCCATGGAAACTCCTTTTCTCCGGCGGGACTTGTCACGCTAACCGAGGCTGCCGTCACCCCGGGCCTTGAGCTGCTCCAGGCGGTTGAGGGTCGCCTCGCCCTCCGACGCGTCATGGCCGACGGCTTCGGCCAGGCGCCCGGATTCCCGGACGGTGCGGTGCAACGCCCGGATGGTGGTGACCGTCGAGCGCAGGTTCAGCTCGACGGCGTCGAGGGCGATGGCCACCCGGGCCAGGACGATGACGACGACGACGAGGGCCAGGGCGGAGAGGGCGACGGCGGCAGGCACGGTGGCGGTGCGCTCAGGCCAGGTAGCGGCCGAACCAGTCGAGGAGGGCGGTGTAGGCCTGGTCAGCGGCCTCCTTGTTGTAGCGCTCGCCGGTGTCGTTGAAGAAGGCGTGGTCGGCACCCTCGTACGTCTTGAGCTCGTGGGTCAGCCCGGCCTTGTCGAGAGCGGCGGTGGCCGCGTCCCGGGTGCCGTTGACCCGCGCGCCGTCGAGCCCGCCGTAGATGGCGAGGACGGCCGCCTTCGCCCCGGTGAAGTCGGCCCCCTCGGGCAGCGGCCCGTAGAAGGGCACGGCGGCGGCCAGGCGCGGTTCGGGAGCGGCCAGCACCGACCAGGTCATCCCCCCGCCGAAGCAGAAGCCCATCATCCCGAGCTTCTTGCCCGGCTCCCGGCGTTCGAGCTCGTCCAGTGCCGCCCGGGCGTCCGCCACCAGCCGCTCCTTGGGGGCGGCGGACAGGGCGGCCTGGGCCTTGCCGTCGTCGGCCAGGGTGGCCGTCCCGCCTTCCTCGGAGAGGAGGTCCAAGGCCAGGGCGGTGTAGCCCGCTTCCGCCAGCCGGTTCGGAAGCGCCACGAAGTGGGGGGTGAGGCCCCGGTTCTCGTGGATGATGAGCAGGGTGCCCTTGGCGCTGTCGGCGGCGGCGAAGGAGCCGGTCAGCTCCACCCGGGGGCCCTTGAAGGTGATGAGCTCGCCGTCACCTTCGTCTCCGGCCGCGGCCGTGGTCGTCGTTGTCGACGAGGCGGCGGTGTTCTGGGTCTCGGCCGGCGGCCCGTCGGGGGCACCGGCGTCCTCCTCGTCGCCACCGCAGGCGGCGAGCAGGGTGACGGCCGCGGGGGCCGACAGCCCCATCAGCGCGAGGCGGCGGAGAGCCTCCCGGCGGGTGATGAGCCCGTCGGCGGCGTCGATGGCGATCTCGGTGGCGATGTAGTTCTCGAAGGCCATGGCGCGCACGGTATCGCAGTAACTTGCGGGCGTGGTTCGCGCCCCGTCGGTCGTCCTCGTCAACACCGGTCACGGGAAGGGGAAGTCCTCCGCCGCCTTCGGCGTGATGGGCCGGGGCTGGGCCCGGGGCTGGCGCGTCGGGGTGGTTCAGTTCATCAAGGGCGGCAAGTGGAAGACGGGTGAGCGCAAGCTGGCCGACCATCTCGGCGTCGAATGGCACACCCTGGGCGACGGCTTCACGTGGGAGTCGACCGACCTCGACGAGACGGCGGCCAAGGGTCGCCACGCCTGGGAGGTGGCCCGGGAGAAGCTGGCCGGCGGCGACTACGACCTGCTCATCCTCGACGAGCTGACCTACGCCGTGAAATACGGCTGGGTGCCGGTGGAGGAGGTCGTGGCCGGGATCCGGGACCGGGCCCCGAAGACGAACGTGGTCGTCACCGGCCGCGACGCCCCGCAGGAGATCGTGGACGTGGCCGATACCGTCACCGAGATGCGCAAGGTCAAGCACGCCTACGACACCGGCATCAAGGCTGTGAAGGGGATCGAGTACTGACCGGGTCGCTGCTCCTCGGTCTCGACCTCGGCACCAGCAGGCTCAAGGTGCTGCTCGTCGACCGGGCCGGGGAGGTCCGGGAGGTCGCCACCCGCCCGACGCCTTTCGCCGCCCGGCTCGGCGGCGGTGTCGAGATGGACGGCCGGGACTTCGAGGGGGCGCTGGCCGAGGTCCTCTCCGACCTCGGCCCGGCCCGGGTCGAGATCGCCGCCGTGGGTGTGGCCGGTATGGCGGAGAGTGGGCTTCCCCTGGCCGAGGGGCATCCCCTCGGTCCGATCATCGCCTGGTACGACGGCCGGGGCGAGGACACGGTCGCCGGGCTGGTCGGCGCCCTGGGTCCCGGGCTCGCCCACCGGATCGGCCAGCGGGTGCGGTCGGTCTCGTCGGTGGCCAAGCTCGGCTGGCTGCTCGGCGACGGGATGCCGCTGCCCCAGCGCTGGCTCGGAGTCCCCGAGGCCGGCCTCTTCCTGCTCACCGACGCCGAGGCCACCGAGCACTCGCTGGCCGCCCGCACCGGCGCCTACGACGTCGCCACCGGGACCTGGATCGCCGAGGTCACCGACTTCCTCGGGGTCGCACCCGACGTGTTCCCGTCCGTCGCCGAGGCCGGGACCGCCATGGGGGCGGTGAGCGCGGAGGCGGCGCTCCGCTACGGCCTGCCCGCCGGCAGCCCCGTCACCATCGCCGGCCACGATCACCTGGCCGCCGCCGAGGGGCTCGGTGCCGGCGACGACGACCTGCTCAACTCGGTGGGGACGGCCGAGACCCTCCTGCGCCGCACGGCCACGCTGCCCGACCTCGAGCGGGCCGTCGAGCTGCGCCTGGCCGTCACCGTGCGTCCCGGGGGGCGGGGTTGGGTCGTCCTGGCCAGCGCCACCCGCTCGGGCCTGGTCCTGGAGCAGCTGGCCGAATC
>JBOGFO010000696.1:0-2068 GCA_050743445.1 Acidimicrobiia bacterium | reverse complement strand
GGATTCACCCATGTGGCCGAGCCGCTCGGGGCCTGGATTGACCAGGGCCGGGACCTGGCCTTCGCCCAGCGTTTCCTGGCCGGTGCCACCGAGGGCTGGGCCATGGCGCTGACGTCGCTGCGCGATCTCTACGCCGACCCCTGCGACCCGGCCGACGCCGGCGGCGACTTCGGGGCCGAGGCCCACCGCCTGGGGGAGGTGACCGCCGACCTCCACGTCGCCATGGCCGAGGCCTTCGGGCGCGCCCCGGGCAACAACCACGAATGGGCCGACCTCATGGACGAGCAGATGAAGCGGGTGCTCCCCGACGACGTGGCGGAGTCCGCTCGCCGGATCATCTCCCGGCTGCGGGAGCTGGACGACGCCGGGCCCGCCATCCGTGTCCACGGCGACTACCACCTCGGTCAGGTCATGCGCACCGACACCGGCTGGTACGTCCTCGACTTCGAGGGTGAGCCGGCCCGGGCCCTGTCCGAGCGGATCCGGCCCACGTCGCCGCTCAAGGACGTCACCGGCATGCTGCGCTCCCTGGCCTACGCCCCGATCGTGGCCATGGCCACCCAGGACGACGATCTCACCGGCCTGGCCCGGGCCTGGGAGGCACGTAACCGGAGCTGCTTCCTGGATGGGTACTTCACCCGGGCGGAGGAGGCCGACCTCCTGCCCTCAGATACCGCCGCCCGCACCACCGTGCTCACCGCCTTCGAGCTGGACAAGGCGGTCTACGAGGTGGCCTACGAGGCGGCCCACCGGCCCGACTGGGTGGACATCCCGACCCGGGCGGTGGCCGAACTGGTGAGGACGGCTCGATGACGACCCCGAACGAACCCACCCCGACCGCACCGACACCGAACGCACCGACCCCGGCCCGGGCGACCATCGACCCGGTGGCCGAGGAAGCGAACCTGCTCATCAGCGGCGAGCACGGCGACCCCCATCACATCCTCGGCCTCCACCCCGACAAGGACAGC
Source organism: Acidimicrobiia bacterium (assembly GCA_050743445.1). Lineage (GTDB taxonomy): Bacteria > Actinomycetota > Acidimicrobiia > IMCC26256 > BP-133 > CAWBJP01. The sequence continues at coordinate 1,097 of JBOGFO010000696.1, read as the reverse complement.
ACCGTGATCCGGGCCTACCGGCCCGAAGCCGATGCCATGGCCGTCCTCCTCACCGACGGCACCCGGGTCGAGATGCACCAGCGGTACGCCCCGGGCCTCTTCCAGGCCCGCGTGTCCGAGCCGGTCGAGGACTACCGCCTCGAGGTCCGCTACCCGGGGGGGAGCAGCTTCACCGTCGACGACCCCTACCGCTTCTGGCCCACCCTCGGCGAGCTCGACCTGCACCTGCTCGGCGAGGGCCGCCACGAGGCCCTGTGGTGCAACATGGGCTCGCGGATGCGGACTCATCAGGGGGTCCGGGGGGCGAGCTTCGCGGTGTGGGCCCCCAACGCCCACGGCGCCCGGGTGGTGGGCGACTTCAACTCCTGGGACGGCCGGCTCAACCCCATGCGCCGCCTCGGCTCCTCGGGGATCTGGGAGCTGTTCCTGCCCGAGGTGGAACCGGGCGCCCGCTACAAGTACGAGTTCGTCGACGCCAACGGGCAGCTCCGCCTCAAGGCCGACCCCTACGCCTTCGCCACCGAGGTGCCGCCGGGCACGGCCAGTGTCATCTTCGAGTCGGCCTACGACTGGGGCGACAACGACTGGCTGGACCGGCGCAAGCGGGCGAACCACCTCGAGTCCCCGGTCAGCGTCTACGAGTGCCATGTCGGATCGTGGAAGACGGTTACCGAGGAAGGCGGGCGGTCCCTGTCCTACCGGGAGCTGGCGGACCAGCTGCCCGATTTCCTGGTCGATCACGGCTACACCCACGTCGAGTTCCTCCCCGTGGCCGAGCATCCCTTCGGCGGCTCGTGGGGCTACCAGGTCTCGGCGTACTACGCCCCCAGCGCCAGATTCGGGGCCCCGGACGACTTCCGGTTCCTCGTCGACCGGCTCCACCAGGCCGGTGTCGGCGTGATCGTCGACTGGGTCCCGGCCCACTTCCCCAAGGACGACTTCGCCCTGGCCCGCTTCGACGGCACCGCCCTCTACGAGCACGAGGACCCCCGCCAGGGCGAGCACCCGGACTGGGGCACGCTGGTGTTCAACTTCGGCCGCAACGAGGTGCGCAACTTACTGCTGGCCAACGCCCTGTTCTGGGTGGACGAGTACGA
>JBOGFO010000695.1:0-1781 GCA_050743445.1 Acidimicrobiia bacterium | reverse complement strand
CCCCGTGGTGCACGGCGTCACCGAAGTTGATCACCCGCCCCTTGGACGTGAAGATCCAGTAGCCGTTCCCGGACGGAGTCGACGAGAGCGACGTGACCGTCTCACCGAAGGCCAGCGGGGTGGTCAGGTTGCCGAAGGCGCCGGCGTCGCCGTGCGTGAACACCCGGCCGGTCGAGTCCACGATCCAGTAGCCGCCGCCCGCCGGGGTCGGCTCCACGTCGACCGCCACGATGCCGATGGTGGTCGGCCCGGCCACGGGAGCGTCGCCGTGACTCTGGGCATCACCGAAGGAGAACACTTTGCCGTCCGCGCCCAGCATCCAGTAGCCCGAGGCTCCCGCCGCGGGCGGGTTGTTCGGGGACGGGTCGGGCGTGGGGTCGGGCGTCGGGTCCGGGGTCGGCGGGGTCGGGTCCGGGGTCGGGGCCGGCGCCGCCGGTCCGGTGTACGGGCCCCAGGTGAGCGTGTGGATCTGGTTGTACCAAGGGTGGCCGGAGTACTCCATGTAGCCGGCCAGGGACGGCGCCGTGGTCTCGATGTCCCAGCCGCCCTCCTCGTCGGCCGACTTGCCCGACACGTCGAAGTACACGAGGGCGGCGATGTCGGAGTACGCCCCGCAGTGGATGCAGGACTCCGGGGTGGAGGCCGTGCGCTCCATGACCGTCTCGTGGGCGTTGCGGAACCAGTTGCCCTTGTCGGTGCCGCCGTCACCCTGCTCCTGGGTGCCGTATTCGGCCACCATGATCGGCTTCACCGCACCCTTGTTCGGGAAGACGGCGGGGAAGTCGCTCTCCTCGGTCCCGTCGGACTGGCGCCGCATGTCCTTGGCCCGGATCTCCTCGGACACCGGACCGGTGCTGCGGGCCCAGATCATGAACTCGTCGTAGATCTCGAGCATGAACCGGTTCCGGTCTCTCCGATCGGCCGCGCCGTGCCAGTTGTAGCCGTCGGCCGAGACCCAGTCGACGTAGGTGTCGCCGGGGTAGTAGTCCCAGGCGAAGAAGCCGGCGTCGTTGGGGTCCTTGTACTTGGCGGCGTTGGTGGAGAAGTTCCAGATGACGTTGTCGACACCGAGCACCTTGAAGCGGTTCCAGATGTAGCGCCAGGCGTCGATGAACTCTTGGGGCGAGCCGATTTCCGCCTGGTTCTGGCGCGAACCGTCCATCTCCCAGCAGTAGCGCATCATGAAGTCACGCCCGTAGGACCTGAAGGAGTCGGCGGCGGCGTCGATCTCGAAGTCGAGCTTGCCGGCCACGATGTCGTGGCTGTCGCCGCAGCCCCAGCCCAGCAGCGGGATGCGGTTCGCCTGCTTGTCGTACTCCATCAGCGAGATGGACGGCTTGAACTCGTAGGGGCTCTTCGACTTGAGGAAGTGGTTGAAGTCGCCCTCGTAGTGGTTGTCGATGTCGAGGGTGCGGCCGATCTTACCCTCGAGGATGTCGATGCCCTGCTCTTCCTTGGGGATGAACCGGCTCGAGTCGGAGTGGACGCCGAGGAGCGCTCCGGTGGCGGGTGCCAGCCGGCCGGGTGCCCGGTCCGGGGCCACGAAGCTGCCCTTGAACCTCTTCACCGGGTCGCACTTGTCGGTGGGAGGCAGGTGGTAGTCCTCCGTGGGACACCCGTCCTCGCTGCTGTCGTGGTGGGCTTCAGCGGGAAGGGCTCCCGTCACCAGGGAGGAGGCGACCAGGCCGACGAGGACGAAGGCCGTCCGCAGAGGGCGCCTCCTCGCCTTGGGGAAGGTGGGTACAACGGGCATCGATGACACCTCTCGGTCCGCCCCGGCG
>JBOGFO010000694.1:0-2368 GCA_050743445.1 Acidimicrobiia bacterium | reverse complement strand
GCTCAAGTTCGAGTTCTTCTTCGCCCCCAAGCGGGACTTCGCCGCCGAGCTCGGCGCCGAGCTGGCGCTGTACGACTCCGACTGGGACCAGCCCGGCGGCGACCCGGCTCAGGTCTGGAAGCGGCTCACCGCCTCGGGGCTGTTCGTCGCCCACCGCGTCCTGCGCTCGTTCCTCGAGGCCTACCTGGTGGTGGCCGAGCAGCTGCACGGAACGGGGTCGGTGGCCGCCGGCGACGAGGAGGATTTCGTGTCCCGATGCGTGGGCGTGGCCCGCCAGTGGCATCTCCAGGGGCGCCTGGCCAGTCCCGAGTCGGCCTCCAAGGAGCTGTTCCGGGCCGGTTGGCGGCTGTCCGCCAACCGGGACCTGCTCGGCGACCCGGCCGGTGACTCCGATCTCGCCGGCCGGCGGGCCGCCTTCGCCGCCGAGGTGGCGGACACCCTCGGCCGGGTGGAACGGGTGCGGGAGGCAGCGGCGGGTGTGCTTCCCCCCGGGGCCCGGGGTGTCCCCGGAGTGGACAAGGTCGTCTCGTGAGTTCCGCCGACGCCGAGCTCACGGCCGAGGTCGAGGCGGCCCCGTCCGGTCCCAAGGTCGGGGCTTTCTTCGACTTCGACGGGACGCTCATCTCGGGGTACTCGGCCCGGGCCTTTGTGGAGGATCGGCTGCGCCGCCGCCAGGTTCCGACGGTGGAGATGTTCCGGGGGGTCGGGGCGGCGCTGGACATGGCCGTCCGCGGCGCGGACGTCACCGGGCTCATGCAGGTCACGGCACGCTCCTCCCGGGGCGAGCCCGAAGAGGAGCTCGTCGCGGTCGGCCAGCGCCTGTGGCGGGACCGGATCGCGGGCATGGCCTTCCCGGAGGCGAGAGCGCTGGTGCAGGCCCACCAGCGGCGGGGCCATACCGTGGTCCTGGCGTCGTCGGCCACCAGCTACCAGGTCGGGCCCTTCGCCGCCGACCTCGGGATCGACCACGTCCTCTGCACCCGCTTCGGGCTGGAGGACGGGCGGATGACGGGCGAGCTCGACGGCCCGGTCCTGTGGGGTGAGGGGAAGGCGGCCGCCGTCCGGTCCTTCGCCGCCGCCCATGGGGTCGACCTGGCCGAGAGCTTCGGCTACGCCAACGGCGACGAGGACATCCCCTTCCTGGAGGAGGTGGGCCACCCCCGGCCGCTCAACCCCGGGGCCCGCCTGGCCAAGGTGGCGCAGGAGCGGGGCTGGCCCGTGCGCCGGTTCCGGAAGCGCGACGGGATCGCCCTCAACTCGCTGGCCCGCACCGGGGCGGCGGTGGCCGGGCTGACCGTCTCGGCCGGGGCGGCGCTGGCCGTGGGCCTGGTGAACCGGAGCCGGCGCGACGCCGCCAATCTGGCCGCCTCGGCCGGCACCGACCTCACCCTGGCCCTGGCCGGCGTCAAGCTGAACGTGGTGGGGGAGGAGCACCTGTGGTCGCACCGGCCGGCGATCTTCGTGTTCAACCACCAGAGCTCCCTCGACGTCCTCATCATCGGCAACCTGTTGCGCCGGGACGTGACCGGGGTGGCCAAGGCGGAGGCGGCGTCCGACCCGCGCTTCGCCGTGTTCGGCGCCCTGGCCGGCGTGGCCTACGTCGACCGCTCCGACCGGGCCCAGGCCGTCTCCGCCCTCGACCAGGTGCTGGCCCGCCTCGACGAGGGCGTCTCCATCGCCATCGCCCCGGAGGGGACCCGCTCGGCCACCGCCACCGTGGGCCCGTTCAAGAAGGGCGCCTTCCACATGGCCATGCAGGCCGGCGTGCCGGTCGTGCCGGTGGTCATCCGTAACGCCGGCGAGCTCATGTGGCGCAGCTCGGTGCTGGTCCGCCCGGGCACCATCGACGTGGCCGTCCTGGTTCCGGTGGACACCCGCCGCTGGCGCCGGGAGGACATCGACGACCACGTCGAGGAGGTCCGGGCGATGTTCGTCGAGACCATGGACGACTGGCCCGGGTAGCCCGGACCCGGGAGATCAGCCGGCGGCGGACTCCGTCGTCGGCTTGGTGCGCATGAGCCCCCGGAACGAGTCGGCCGGGCTCCGGCCCTCGTGGACGATGCTGTACACCTCCCGGGCGATGGGCATCTCCACGCCGTGCTGGTCGGCCAGTTCCATCACCACCCGGGACGCCTTCACCCCTTCGGCCACCATGTTCATGGCGGCGATGATCTCCTCGATGGTGCGGCCCTTGGCCAGTTCCACCCCCACGTGGCGGTTGCGGGACAGCGGGCTGTTGCAGGTGGCGAGGAGGTCGCCCAGCCCCGACAACCCGGAGAAGGTCTCGGGCCGGCCGCCCATGGCCACCCCCAGGCGGGTCAGCTCGGCCAGGGACCGGGCCATGATGAGGGCCCGGGTGTTGTCGCCC
>JBOGFO010000693.1:0-7537 GCA_050743445.1 Acidimicrobiia bacterium | reverse complement strand
GGCGAGGACCTGGAGGCTCTGGTCGCGGCGGCCCCGGCGGAGATCAAGGCCGAGGTGACCAAAGGCGTGGACGCCTTCCGCAAGGCCGGGGAAGGGGACTTCAGCGCCATGGAGTCCTTCGACGACGCCAAGATCTCGGATTTCGACGCCAAGAACTGCAACTAACCGATGGTGAGTCCGTGGACGTCGGGGGCGAGCCCCTCGTTGGGTTCGGGGGGCACGGTGACCCTGGTCGAGGGCCCGGCCTTCTGCATCTCGGGCCGGACCGGGAACATGCACTCGTCGTCTCCCGAGGGTCTCTTCTACCGGGACACGCGCTTCCTCTCCGACATGGAGCTGCGGGTCAACGGCCAGGTGCCCGAGCCCCTGGCCGCCACCACCACCGACCCGTTCTCGGCCACCTTCGTGCTGCGGGACCACCCCCAGCGGGGCCGGGCCGACTCCCACCTGGTCGTCTTCCGCCACCGCTACGTGGGCCGCGGGATGCGCGAAGACCTGGTGGTGCGCAACTTCGGGGAGGAGCCCGCCTTCTGCGCCATCGAGCTCACCCTCGGCTGCGACTTCGCCGACCTCTTCGAGGTGAAGGAGGGTCGCTTCGAACGCTCGGGCGACCTCCGCCTCGAGTCGGACCGGGCCCGCATGACGTTCGCCTACCGGCGGGGGGCGCTCCAGCGCGGCGCCTACGTCGACTTCTCCACCGCCCCCAAGATCAACGGCAACATCGCCTCCTACGAGCTCATCATCCCGGCCCGGGGACAGTGGTCCACGTGCCTGCAGGTCACGCCGGTCATCGACGGGAAGCCCATCGAACCCCGCTACCGCTGCGGCGTGCCCGTCGACCGGGCCACGCCGGTGGAGCGCCTGGAGGCGTGGCGGCGCCAGCTGCCGCTCATCGAGACCGACAACGACGTGTTCCAGGCCGTGCTCGAACGGTCCACCGAGGACCTCGCCGCCCTGCGCATCTTCGATCCCGACCACCCCGACCGGGCCGTGGTGGCGGCCGGGGCGCCGTGGTTCATGACCCTCTTCGGGCGGGACTCTCTCATCACCTCGTGGATGGCGATGATGGTCGACCCCGACCTGGCCCTCGGCACGCTCCAGACCCTGGCCCGCTTCCAGGGCGAGGACGTGAACCCGCTGACGGAGGAGGAGCCGGGGCGGATCCTGCACGAGATGCGCTTCGGGGAGGCCGCCGGGATCTCCCTCGGCGGTGGCCGGAGCTACTACGGGACGGCCGACGCCACGCCGCTGTTCGTGATGGTCCTCGGGGAGCTGCAGCGCTGGGGGAGCCGCCGGGGTGAGGTCGACGCCCTCCTGCCCGCCGCCGACCGGGCCCTGGAGTGGATCGACCGCTTCGGCGACCGCGACGGCGACGGCTACGTCGAATACGAGCGGGCCTCCGACCGGGGCCTGCTCAACCAGGGCTGGAAGGACTCCTGGGACGCCATCCGCTTCGCCGACGGCCGCCTGGCCCGGCCGCCCATCGCCCTGTGCGAGGTCCAGGGCTACGTGTATGCCGCCTTCGTGGCCCGGAGCCACTTCGCCACCGAGGCCGGCGACCACGGCCTGGCCGAGCGGCTCCGCAAGCGGGCGTCGGCGTTGAAGGAGGCGTTCAACCGCGACTTCTGGCTCCCCGAGCGGGGCTGGTTCGCCATGGCCCTCGACGCCGACAAGACACCCGTCGACGCCCTCGCCTCCAATATGGGCCATTGCCTGTGGACGGGGATCGTCGACGAGGAGAAGGCGGCCTCGGTGGCCCGCCACCTCCTGTCCGACGATCTGTTCTCCGGCTTCGGGGTGCGCACTCTGGCCGAGTCGGTGAAGGGCTACAACCCGATCAGCTACCACTGCGGCAGCGTCTGGCCCCACGACAACGCCATCACCGCCGCCGGGCTCATGCGCTACGGCTACGTCGAGGAGGCGCACCGGGTGATGGAGAGCCTCATCTCCGCCGCCCCGTTCTTCGAGGGCCGCCTGCCGGAGCTCTTCTCCGGCCTGCCCCGGTCCCAGTTCCACTTCCCGGTGTCCTACCCGACGTCGTGCTCACCCCAGGCGTGGGCGGCGGCGTCGCCGCTCCTGTTCCTGCGGACCATGCTGCGCTTCGAGCCCGACATCCGCAACGAGCTCATCAACCTGGCGCCGGCCGTCCCGCCCTGGATCGGCTCGCTCACCCTGGAGCAGATCCCGCTCATGGGCGGGCTGCTCTCCATCCGGGTGGAGGGCGAGGACTGCGAGGTGTTCGAGGTCCCCGACGGGCTGTCGGTGGTCCACACGCCCCGCCAGGCGACGTTCTAGCTCGCCGGGCTCAGCTCAGATCAGGATCAGTAGCCCCGCTCGGCCCATTCGCCGAGGTGGGGCCGCTCCTGGCCGATGGTGGTGTCGAGGCCGTGGCCGGGGAGGACGAGTGTGTCCTCGGGGAGGGGCAGGAGGCGGTTGTCGAGCGAGCGGATGATCTCGGCGAACGCCGTGGGGCTCGTGGTGGCGCCCGGCCCGCCGGGGAAGAGGGTGTCGCCGGAGAAGAGGATGGGCCAGCCTTCGAGGGTGAAGCACACCGAGCCGGGCGTGTGGCCCGGGGTGTGCATCGCATGGAGGCGCAGGCTTCCGACCTCGATGACGTCCTCGTCCGTCACCACGAAGTCGTAGCCGGGGAGCATGTCGGCGTCGGCGGGGCCCACGCCGACGTCGATGCCGGCGTCGCGGGCGGCGGTCACCGCCTGGATGTGGTCCCAGTGTCCGTGGGTGGTGAGAACGCGGCGGACGTTGGCGGCCCGGGCCACCGGAATGAGCAGGTCGTGCTCGTTGGCGGCGTCGATGATCAGGCCGTCACCCGTCGTCTTGTCCCGCAGGACGAACACGTTGTTCTCGTAGGGACCGACCACGATCTTGTCGATCCGAAGACGGGCATCCTCGAAATGCGCGGGCCGCGGCATGCAGGACAACCTAGTAGTCCCGTACCCTGGGTTGGCCACCACGGGGAGGAATGTGACCAATGCCGGCAACCCAGACAGAGCAGTGGAGGCCCACGCCGGGCCAGATCGCCCTCATCGAGCCGGTGGGGGCATCGCCGGGCCGGGACTGCCTGACCGGGGTGGTCGTGCCGGACGAGCGCATCGTCGTCGACCTCGGCGCCTCGCCCCGGCCCGACGGTGACGTGACGGAGGTGATGGCGAGCATCTTCGCCCCCGAGGCCCTCTACCGGCTCACGGCCAAGGCCACGCTCGAACCCGATGGGCTCCTGGTCCTCGACGTCGCCGGCGTGGAGAAGGTCCAGCGCCGCAACGCCCCTCGGGCCCGGCTCGCCCTGCCCGTCCGCATGGGGATGGGGGAGCGGACTCCGACCACCATCGTGAGCGGGGAGACCATCGACCTGTCCACCGGGGGCTGCCGCATCACCACCGACCGGCCCTGGCCCGACGACTCGGACCCGGTGCTGTCGATCGACCTGCCCGACGGCGGAGCCGTGGTCACCCCGGCCCGGGTCATCACCGTCGACCTGTCCGGTGACGGCTGGGAATACCGCCTGGCCTACCCGACCATGACCGCGGACGACCGCGAGCGCCTGTCCCGGCTGGTCGCCCTCGAGGGGTAGAGGCAGCAGGATAAGCACCTCCCAGGTGTCTTTCCTGCTGGACCTCTCCCTGGCAACAGGCCCCCATTTTTCTTGACCGGGCGGTCTAGAGGACTACCCTCCTGGCCGTGGATTTCCGGGACACGCCTGAAGAGGCCGCCTTCCGCGACGAGGTCCGGACCTGGCTGGCCGAGAACCTGACGTCGGAGTTCAGCCCCCTGACCGGCGGTCGGGGCGTGGACCGGGACGAGCACTGGGATCTGGCCGTGGCCTGGGCGCGCAAGCTCGGGGAGGCGGGTTGGATCGGCCTGTCCTGGCCCACCGCGTACGGCGGCCGGGGGGCGTCGTTCGCCGAGCAGGTCATCTTCTCCACCGAGTACGCCCGGGCCGACGCCCCGGTCCGGGTCGGGTTCTTCGGCGAGGGCCTCCTCGGGCCCACCCTGGTCGACTACGGCACCGAGGAGCAGAAGCGCCGGTTCCTGCCTCCCATCCTCAAGGCCACCGAGCTGTGGTGCCAGGGCTACTCCGAGCCCAACGCCGGTTCCGATCTGGCCGCCGTGCAGACCCGGGCGGTCCTCGACGGCGACGAGTGGGTGGTCAACGGCCAGAAGGTGTGGACCACGTTCGCCCACCACGCGGACTGGTGCTTCGTGGTCACCCGCACCGACCCGACCACCCCGCCCCACCAGGGCATCAGCTACCTGCTCGTGCCCATGGACCAGCCCGGGGTCACGGTGCGGCCGCTGCGCCAGCCGACGGGGACCTCCGAGTTCAACGAGGTCTTCTTCGACGATGCCCGCACCCCGGCCGACCTGGTGGTGGGGGAGGTCAACGGGGGCTGGAAGGTGGCCATGGCCACCCTCGGCTTCGAGCGGGGGACGGCCTTCCTCGGCCAGCAGATCGCCTTCGAGCGCGAGTTCTGGCAGCTGGTGGACGTGGCCCGCAAGCTGGGCGTGACCGACGATCCGATGGTGCGCCAGCGCCTGGCCGACGCCTACGCCGGCGTGCGGATCATGAGCTACAGCGGCATGCGGATGGTCACCGCCCTCTCCCGGACCGGCAAGGTCGGGCCCGAGGCGTCGATCGGCAAGCTCTACTGGAGCACCTGGCACCGCAACCTGGGTGAGCTGGCCATGGACATCCTCGGCCCCGCCGGCCAGGTCTTCACCGGTCCCGGCTACTCACTCGACGAGCTGCAGCGAACCTTCCTGTTCTCCCGGGCCGAGACGATCTACGCCGGCTCGTCCGAGATCCAGCGGAACATCATCGGCGAACGCGTTCTCGGGCTGCCCCGGGAACCGCGCTGACACGAAAGGTCGAACGCGTGAACTTCGCTTTTTCCGAGGAGCAGGAGGAGCTTCGCCGGGCGGTCCGGCGCTTCCTGGAGGACAAGTCGCCGGTCTCCGAGGTGCGCCGGCTGATGGAGACCACCGAGGGCTACGACGAGGCCGTGTGGGCCCAGATGGGCAAGGAGCTCGGGCTGCAGTCGCTCCACATCCCCGAGCAGTACGGGGGTCAGGGCTACTCCTTCGTGGAGCTGGTGGTGGTGCTCGAGGAGATGGGCCGGGCCCTGCTGTGCGCCCCCTTCTACGCCTCGGTGTGCCTGGCCGCCAACGCCGTCCTCAACGCCGGCACCGAGGAGGACCGCCAGGCCCTCCTGCCCGGGATCGCCTCCGGCGACGTCATCGCCACCATGGCCTTCACCGAACCCAACGGGCGGTGGGACGCCTCGGGCATCACCATGGAGGCGGTGCCGGCGGGCGACGGCTACACCCTCTCGGGCACCAAGATGTTCGTCCTCGACGGCCATACCGCCGGCCTGATCGTGGTGGCCGCCCGGCGGGCCGGGAGCGAGGGCACCGACGGGATCTCCTTCTTCGCCGTCGACGGGGGGGCCGAGGGCCTGACCCGCACCCCGCTGCCGACCATGGACCAGACCCGCAAGCAGGCCCGGCTCGAGTTCTCCGGCGTGCCGGCCAAGCTGCTGGGCCCAGATTCCGACGGCACAGGAGCGGCCGGTTGGACCGCCCTGTCCAAGACGCTCGACCAGGCGGCGGTGTGCCTGTGCGCCGAGATGGTGGGCGGCGGCCAGCGCGTCCTCGACATGTCGGTCGAGTACGCCAAGGTCCGCATCCAGTTCGGCCGGCCCATCGGCAGCTTCCAGGCCATCAAGCACAAGTGCGCCGACATGCTCCTCGAGGTCGAGTCGGCCAAGTCGGCGGCCTACTACGCCGGCTGGGCGGCGGCCGAGGACAACGACGAGCTCCCGGTGGTGGCCAGCCTGGCCAAGGCCTACTGCTCCGATGCCTACTTCCATGCCGCGGCCGAGAACATCCAGATCCACGGCGGCATCGGCTTCACCTGGGAGCACGACGCCCACCTGTATTTCAAGCGGGCCAAGTCGTCCGAGATCCTGCTCGGGGACGCCACCTATCACCGGGAGCTCCTGGCCCAGCGCATCGGCATCTAGCGACGTCGCGGCAGTTAGCCTGACCCGCCGTGGAGGTCGTCCTCGGGGTTCTGGCGGTGGGGCTGGTCCTGCTGGTGGCGGCCCTGGCCATCCTGAGGGAGAGCCGCCGGCTGGCGGCCATGCCGCCCCAGCCGACGTTCGACATGGACGAGGCCCTCGACTGGGTCGTGGCCCACATCGCCGAGGACGCGGCCGCCACCCTGACGGTGGAGGACGTGCGCCAGATCCTCGACCTCCAGATGCAGTACTTCCGGGCCAAAGGCGTCTCGGGGAACGGTTCCAGTGCCCAGGTGACCGCCCCGGTGGTCATCGGCGGGTCGGAGACGGTGAGCTGGATCCTGGAGCGGGCCGGCGCCGCCGGCCTCGATTTCTCCTCGGAGCAGGTCCACTCCGTGATCGAGACCCAACTCGCCTATCTGCGCTCGATCGGGGCGGTCGGTCCCCCGGCCGAGGATATGGACCCCGGGAACCCCTCCTAGGTGGTACTAATAGAAGCAACGGAGAAAGGAGGTGGTCCAGACAATGCATGATGGTAGATCTGGGACCCCGGAGGTGCGCGGCCACTAGGCCGTTTGGCTGGACCGCCTAGCGGAATCTCCCCGCTGCACCGGCGTCGCAATCCCCAGTGGGAGCTGGTCCCGCCCACCGCAGTCCGGGACGGCGCGTGAGACAGCCGATATCTGACCTCGGGGGCCTCTACGGAGGCCCCCGGGTCGTTTCCGGAGGACGCCCGTGGGCCGCCCCACCCGCTTCGAGCACAACCGCTACGTGGGGGACAAGCGCAGCCGAGTGGTCCACGACCTGGACCAGACGGCCGACGCCTGCGCCATCGATGAGCTGGTGGCCTCCGAGCGCTTCGCCGCCTTCGGGCCCGACACGCTGCCCGAGGCGGCCAACCGGGGCTACCGGCCCTGTCCCCACTGCGCCCGGGCCTCCGCCTCGTAGGCCTCCCCCCACGCGCTTGCGTTCCTCCGGAACACCCGTCGTTCCGCAGGAACGCCGGAATCGCCGACCGTCAGGCCGGCGAGAGGCCGGCGGGGAGGGCCTCGACGAGACCCTTGAGGCGGGCCTCGAAGGCGACGTCGGAGAGGGCGGGCTCGCTCGCCTGACCCGAGGGCTCGGCCGGGAGCCCGGACAGGTCGGCGGGGATCGTGAGCGGTTCGACGAGGCGGTGGACCCGCAGGGCGAGGACCGTGACCTCGTCGCCGGCGGCGGCTCCGGCCAGGGCGTCGAGGTCGAGGACCGTCTTGGAGTTCAGGGCGGCCACCCGCTCGTCGTCGAGCCCGGTGGCGGCCCGGCCGACCAGCTCCGCCCACCCTTCGATGCGGACCTGGCCCGCCGGCGCCGGCTCCTCGGGGAGCGACAGCTCCCGGGCCCGGCGGTAGGCGGTCTTGAGGGCGGGCTCCTCGCCGTTGGGCGCCAGCCAGAAGCGGCGGAGCTCGGGCGGGGGCCCTCCGGCACCCGGCAGGCGCATGTCGGTGACCTGCTCGCCGGCGAGC
>JBOGFO010000692.1:0-3198 GCA_050743445.1 Acidimicrobiia bacterium | reverse complement strand
GGCGTAGCGCCGGCGGGACAGCACGCCCGCCGGGGTGCCGAACACGCTCCGGTGGGCCAGGTCGACGAAGTCGCCCGCGGGGGCGGCCGGGCCGACCCGGTCCAGCATCCGCCGCAGCTGCGCCCGTACCGGCATGCGTCGCCTCAGCTTCCCGGCCGGCGCCGGCCCTGGGCTACCTTGATGACCAGACCGCCGCCGATGTAGTCGATCGGCACCGTCCACTCGGGGCGGCCCCCGAGGTCCCGCTCGACGAACTCCTTGATCGCCATGGCCGTCTCCGCTCCTTCGGCGTCGTCGACGAAGATGAAGGCGGGGTCGGCGGTCAGGGCCAGGCGCAGGTCGGCGTACTCGTTCTCGTAGTCGTGGGCGGCGTCCACCACCACCAGGTCGGCCCGCTCGGGCAGGGCGTCGAGGTGGCGCAGGTTGGCCACCAGCAGCCGGGCGTGGGAGAAATCGCGGTCAGCCAGGAGGGCGGTGGCGATGTCGTAGGGCTTCCACGGTGTCTGGTCGTCCACGGCCAGCGACCGCCAGGGCGAGCCGTCGCCGTCCGTGAAGGGCTCACCGAAGGTGTCGACGCCGAGGTAGCCGGCCTGCGGGCATCCGCTCAGGTAGGCGTCGGCCCCTGCCCCGGCGGCGACCCCGAGCTCGATCATGGTGACCGGGGCGACGGTCCGGGAGAGCGCCCAGAAGCACCGGTACTTGTGCTCGAACGCCTCCTCCTCGGCCCGGTAGACGTCCCCGTCGTACTGGGTGAAGACGCTCCAGCGCGGATGCGGGGCCCAGTCACAGCCGGCCAGGTTCCGCTCGAAGTCCTCCCGGAACCGGCCGGCGGCCGGGTCGGGCCCGGATCGGCGCCGCCACCATTTCACGCCGCAGAGGGTAGTGGGCTCCCCCATCGTCCCGTGGTTAGGCTGCCGGCATGCGGGATCAACTGGTCGCCCTGGCGCGCCGCTCCGAGAAGCTCAAGACGGCGGTGCGCTCGGCTCGCCAGGCCAAGCAGCGTCTCGGCACCGCCGCCGCCCCGCTCGAGTACCTGTGGGGCCGCCGCGCCTTCGCCGATCTGCCCGATCCCATCGCCATCCGCCTGGCCTACAACGTCCTCCTCGACCGGGACCCGGACGACCTGGGCCTCAAGACCTACTCCGAGTGGCTGGGCGGCTCCATGACCAAGCAGGGGATGGTGGCGGCCATCCGCAGCAGCGACGAGTTCGCCCAGTACACCGCCTTCCAGGAGCTGGGCCCGTCGATCCACTTCGGCCGGGGGACATTCGTCCGCAGCCTGCCGCCGGCCCGGCGCATCCTCGATCTGGGCGGCTCCAGCAGCTACCACGCCGCCGGCGCCCTCGTCGCCTTCGGCTACCCGTACCACTTCGAGGAGCTGATCATCGTCGAGCTCCCGGCCGAGGAGCGCCACGAGCACTACCAGAACGTCATCGAGAACACCAGGATCGACACCCACCTCGGGCCGGTCACCTTCCGGTACCACTCGATGACCGACCTGGGCGGCATCCCCGACGACTCGATCGACCTCGTGTACTCGGGGCAGTCGATCGAGCACGTCACCGAGGCCGACGGCGACAAGGTGCTGGCCGAGGTGAGGCGGGTGCTCCGGCCCGGCGGGGCCCTGGCCCTGGACACGCCCAACGGCCCCGTGTGCCGGCTGAAGCAGGCCGATTTCATCGACCCCGACCACGAGATCGAGTACTCCCACCCCCAGTTGGCGGCGAAGCTCGAGGGGGCGGGCTTCCGGATCCTCCGCCAGCACGGCCTCAACTACGCCGGGGCATCAATGGAAGCGGGCCGGTTCGACGACGACGAGACGGCCCGCCACTGGGGCCTCTTCGACGACCTCGAGAGCTGCTACATCCTCTGCTACGTGTGCACGCCCGCCGACTGATCTCCCAGCTCGCACACCGCGTGGAACATCGCGTGGCGCGGGCGCGGCAACGGTCGGTGTGGGACCTCCCCGACGACCGGTTCCTGTGCGCCGCCTACAACCTGTTCCTGCGCCGGGAGCCGGACGAGCACGGCGCCGCCCACTACCTGGGCCTGCTGGCCTCGGGGGAGATGGGACGCGAGGACGTGCTCGACCACCTGCGCTGGTCGCCGGAGTTCCACCACCGGGTGCCCGTCCGGGACAGCCAGCTCGGGGGCTCGATCCATCTGAGCCGCTCCGAGTTCATCGCCGGGCTGCCGCCGGGCCGGCACATCCTCGACCTCGGGGGGTCGTCGTCCTACAGCGAGTGGGGCGCCATGGTGGCGATGGGCTACCCCTACTCCTTCGAGGCGCTCACCATCGTCGACCTGCCCCCCGACGACCGCCACGAGCTCTACCGCTGGGAGAACCTGCCCACCGCCGTCGACAGCCCCAACGGGCCCGTGGCCTACGCCTACCACTCCATGACCGACCTGGGCCGCTACGCCGACGCCAGCTTCGACCTCGTGTACTCCGGCCAGACCATCGAGCACATCGTCCCCGAGGTTGCCGCCCATGTCCTGGCCGAGGTCCACCGGGTGCTGCGGCCCGGCGGCCACCTCGGGTTGGACACGCCCAACGCCCGGGCCACCCGGGCCCAGCAGGCCGAGTTCATCGACCCCGACCACAAGGTCGAGTACACCCACGCCGAGATGGTGGCCCTGCTGGAGGGGGCCGGCCTGGCCGTCCGGGAGGCCAAGGGCTTGAACTACGTCGGCCGCTCGCTGGCCGAGGGGGGCTTCTCCATCGAGGAGGCGGCCGGCAACCCCGGCATCTTCGCCGCCCCCGAGGACTGCTACCTGCTCGCCTACGTGTGCCGGAAGGGGGCATGACGCCGGGCAGGTTCTGAACACGATCGCTCAGCGGATCAGCAACACCTCGGCGTCCGGGAGGTCACCCCAGAGGGTGTCGGCGGTGACCGCCCGTCCATTCAGCCGCCCCGCCACGGCCAGGCAGGCCCGGTCCCCGAGCGAGAGTGACGGCTCCACGGTCCACCAGCGGGCCGCCCCGAGCGCGTCGGCGGCGGTGAACGGCTCGACGCTGACGCCCATCCCGACCAGCGCGGCGGTCGCCTCGCCGGTGTCGACGCCGGCGGCGAGCACCTTCGTGAGCACCTCGGCCAGGTTCGGGGCGGCGATCACGGCGCCGTCGAGCAGCGGGGCAACCACGCCGGCGCCGACCTCCCCCTGAAGCCACGCCAGCGCCGCCGACGCGTCCAGCAC
>JBOGFO010000691.1:0-4764 GCA_050743445.1 Acidimicrobiia bacterium | reverse complement strand
CCTCGACGCCGACCTCGTCGGGCTGCTGCCGGGGCACGTCGACCGCCTGGCCGAGGCCGTCCTCTCGGAGCGGGCGGGTATGGCCTGCGGGCTGTTCGACCGGGGTCCGGTCGCCAACCGGGTGTTCCTGCGGGTCCTCCCCATCCTCACCGGACAGCGGGCCCTGCGGCGGGAGATCTTCGAGGGCCTCCACCACAAGGACCAGCGGGGCTGGAGGATCGAGGCGGCGCTCAACTCCCGCTGCAAGGAGCTCGCGGCGCCGGTCGAGGCCTTCGTGTGCGACGGGCTGTGGCACCGCACCAAGGAGGAGAAGTACCCATCCGCCGTCGAGGGCTTCGTCCGCAAGCAGGGCATGCTCCTCACCGCCGTCGCCGCCTACGCCGGCTACCGCCTGCGCAAGGCACGCCGGGCGCGCCGGTCATGACCTCCCTCCGGTTGGTCTCCGTGAACATCGGGCTCCCGGTGGTCATCGGCACCCGGCGCGGCCGTCCGGTGTACTCCGGCATCATCAAGCAACCGGTCACGGGGGTCGACACGTTGAAGCTGGGTGAGGTGAACCTGGCCGGCGACCGCCAGGCCGAACTCACCGTCCACGGGGGGCCGGACAAGGCGGTGTACGCCTATGCCTCCGAGCATCTCCCCCGGTGGCGGGCGGAGCTGGAGCAGGCGGACATCGGCCCGGCCTTCTTCGGCGAGAACCTCACCACCGAAGGGGTCACCGAAGCCGACGTCGCCATCGGCGACACGTGGGCGTGGGGTGACGCCCTCCTCGAGGTGGCTCAGCCCCGGTGGCCCTGCTACAAGCTCACCATGCACTCCGGGGTGGGAGACATGGCGGCCCGCTTCCGGGCCAGCGGCCGCACGGGCTGGTACCTGCGCGTGCTGCGAGGCGGCGAGGTGCCGGTGGCCGGACCGGTCACGGTGGCCGAGCGCCATGCCGCCGGCGTGACGGTGCTCGACGCCCACCGGGCCGCTCTCCCCGGAGCGGCTCCCGATCTCGTCACCCGGGTCCTGGCCGTCGCCGCCCTGTCGCCCGAATGGCGCGCCCACTTCACCCCTCGGGCTCGTTGAGGGGGACCGACACCCGTCCGCGGTAGGGAGCGAGCAGGGCCTCGCCGGCCGGTTCGGCCGTCGACCAGGAGCGGTCGAGCCCGGGGATCGTCAGGCGGACGCCGGGACGCTCGCACTCCCACAGCAGGGCCGGTCGCTCACCGTGCCAGCGCAGGGCATAGGACACCCGGCCGAAGTGCGTCGGGGCCTCGTGGACCTCGAGGTCGGCGCCGGCCCACTCCGGCGGGAGGACCGTGCACAGGGCCAGCGCCCCGTCGGGCGTCTCCCTGACGAGGACCTGGCGCACGAAGGACAGGAAGTCGGCGGAGGCCCAACCGTGATGGCCGTCGCCCATGCAGCCTCCGCCCAGCCGGGGGTGGATGGCCTCGGGCCAGGTGAAGGTCGCGGTGGCGGCGTCGAGCATCCAGCGGAGCCGCCGCCAGGCCCGGGGATCGCCGGCCTCCAGCTCGCAGTAGGCGATCTGGAGGGTGAGGTAGGTGCCCAGCCCGGTATGGGAGATGCTCTGGTAGAAGGCGTCTCCGATGCAGAAGCGCTCGCGCAGGAAGTCGAGCGTTCCCGCCACCCAGGGATCATCCGGCGGGAGGAGCCCGAGCGGCGCGCACGCCACCAGCGAGCCGATCATCCCGGCGTCGAGCTCGCGGGTGGGTCCGGCGGGCATGGCCACCACACCGGTGCGGGCGGCGGCCAGCTCCAGTGACGTGGTGATGGCGGCGCGCAGCTCCTCGGCCGCCGTCTCCGCCTCGGCGGCCGCCTCGGCGTCACCGGCCGCCCGGAGCAGCCCGGCGGCGTCGAGCAGGCCCCGCAGCGACCAGAAGTCGTCCCAGTAGTAGAAATCGAAGGGCCCGAGGTGCTCGGCCGAGATCCCCGGCGGCAGCAGGCCCTGAACCTCGGGCGCGTTGCGGCGCCGTTCCCGGCGCTTGCGGGCGATCCAGCGGGCCCCCTTACGGATGCTGGGGAGGAGCTCGGCCAGCAGGGCCTCGTCGCCGGTCAGGCGGTGATGCTCGGCGATGGCCCAGATGGCGGCTCCGTTGGCATCCCATTCCCGGCGCTGGCTGGCGAAGAACCCGTCCGCCTGCTGGCGCCTCGGATAGGAGCGGAGCACCTCCGCCGCCTCGGCATGGAAGCCGTAGCGGTCGAGCGCCACCAGCTGGTAGGCGGCGTCACGGAACCAGAACCGGTGGTAGGTGAAGGGCCCGGGCGTGATCTCGTCGCCGTCATGGAAGAGGAGCATGGCCGCCCGGTTGGCATCGACGGCCGTCTGGAGCCGGGCGTCGGGCAGGACCAGCCGCAGGCCCCGGCGGAGTTGCGCCGTCCATCCCCGGGCCACGTCGGCGGCGCTGGGCAGATGGGTCAACGACACCTCGGGAAAGGCGGCGACCCGCCGGCGGGCCAGGCCCCGCCGCCGGGTCCGGCGCTTGGGGACGAGGGGGAGCGCCACCCGCAGCCGGCTGTGGTGGGGCAGGGGGTAGACGAAGGCGGCCTGGGCGAGGCCGGCCGGGTCCTTGACCGCCTTCAGGTGGCCGGGACCGGCTGTTCCGTTCAGCACGGTCCGGGCGCAGTCGCCGGTGGCGAAGATGGAGGCGGCGGCCCCCGACGGCGGCCGGGGCAGGAGGAGGGCGGGACGTCCGTCGGCGAGCACGGTGGTGCCCTCCATGGCGATCCGCTCCACGACCGCCAGTCCCTCGGGGTTGTAGGGCCGGAGGGAGAACGCCACCGCCACCGGGACGGGCGACCGGTTCTCCACCTCGACCACCACGAGCTCCTCGTCGGCGATGACGGCGTAGACCCGGTGCACGGCATCCCCGCCGGGGATGCGCATCACCGTCTCCACCACGGGCACGGACCCGATGCCCGGCGATTCGGTCACGGATGTCTCGGCCGGGGGGACGGCGTAGAGCGCCTGGCGGACCCCACTCTCGCGGCTGGGGAGATGCCAGCGGTCCTCGGCTCCGATCCACCAGTCGAGGGACCACCCGTCGAACCACGGCGTGACGAGGCCCCGAGGGTCGACGATGGCCTCCCGGGCCGAGCCCAGGTTCCCGACCATGGTCCAGTTCCGGTGCGTGACGTTGGACAGGAACGGCAGGTGCCCGCGGGGGATGAAGGCGGAGGAGGCGGGGTCGAGCTGGCGTTCAACCCAGAAGGGCCACAGCCAGTCCGGCTTGATCTGCACCGCACCCCGGGAGCGGATGGCCCGGAACAGGGTCCGGGCACCCGTGGGCAGCATCTCCCCCGGAGGCTCGACCTCCAGCGTCTCACCCAGGCGCTGGAAGGTGGTGAGGTGGCGGACGATGTCGTCGCCGATGCGCAGCCGGCCGAGGAAACGCCGCAGGAGGAAGCCGTGCCATCGGGCCATTGGGCGTAGAGGCTAAACGGAAAAAATCGTGAAAAAGGGGCCATTCGGCGTCATGCCGGGCATTCTGCGTCGTCCTTCAGACGTGCGGGCGACGAAGCCCGTCGGATCGTGAAGGAGCAGCATGCGCGCCATTTCCCCCCTTGTCCGCGCTGCCACCGCCGCCCTCCTCCTGGCCGTGATGGTGCCCTCCGCCGCCCGGGCCGTCACGACCGGCCGCCCCCTGATCGTCAACGGCGAGCGGGAGGAGCAGGGCCGCTACCCGTTCATGGCGTCCTTGCAGTACAAGCCCACCCAGGGTTCGGACCGGGACCGGCACTTCTGCGGCGGCACCCTCGTCGACCCGGAGTGGGTGCTCACCGCCGCCCACTGCGTCGACTTCCTCGCCCCCCGGGATCTCGGCGTGATCATCGGACGGACGCAGCTCTCCAGCGACGACGGAGAGGTCCGGGACGCGGCCGAGATCATCCTCCACCCCGATTGGGACGCGGAAGCCATCGCCCCCGACGTCGCCCTGGTGCGGCTCTCCGCGCCGGTGAACGGGATCACCCCCCTGGAGCCCGTGCGCTCGGATGAGCGGGCGCTGTGGGAGGTGGGCGACCCGGCCACCACCATCGGGTGGGGCCTCAAGAACGAGACCGACAAGCGACCTCCGGACGACCTCCAGACGGTGGACCTTCCGATCCAGTCCGACGAGACCATGTCCTCCCCCGACGTGTACGGCGCCCAGTTCCTGCGGGACGACATGCTGGGCGCCGGTCCCCTCGATGGCGGCGCCGGGTCCTGCTACGGGGACAGCGGCGGGCCCCTGATGGTCGGCGACGGCGCCGGCCGGCGGCAGGTCGGGGTCGTCAGCTGGGGTGGCGGATGCGCCGAGGACCACGCCCCCACCGTCTACTCCCGGGTGGGTGAGGGCCGGATCCGCACGTTCCTCGACACCCACATCGCCCTACGGATCGCCGACATCCGCACCCCCGAGCAGGACGTGGCGTCCTTCGTGCTCAGCCTGGCCCGGCCCTCCACCCTGCCCGTGTCCGTGAAGTACACGACCGTGGCCGTGACGGCCTCGTCGGGGAGTGACTTCACCCCCGCCTCCGGCACCCTCACCATCCCGGCCGGGGCGACGACGGCCACCGTGAAGGTGCCCATCAAGGAGGACGACCTCCCCGAGCGGGACGAGACCCTGCGCCTCACCGTCCGCTCCCTCACGAACGCCGTGGCCGGCGACACCTCGGCCACCGCCATCATCCTCGACGACGACCTCGCCTAGGACGGCGTCGAGTGAGGGGTTCCCCGGCCCTGGGAGCCCCACGCCGGCCGGGCCGCCTACCCCCAGAGGC
>JBOGFO010000690.1:0-2553 GCA_050743445.1 Acidimicrobiia bacterium | reverse complement strand
ATGCTCGGAGGTCCCGAGCCCGGCCCGGGGGGCTGGTGGACCACCTCGCTGCTCTCGACACCCGACCACCCGGCCATGATCGTCAGGAGCTTCGTGCCGCAAGGACCCGGGTGAAGCAGGGGAAGCGGGTCCTCTTCGCCGACACCATCGCCACCCTGGACGAATACGTGGCCCGCCGGGGCGGGGAGGGGCTGGCCGCTGCCCGGACGGTCGACCAGGGCTTGCTCATTAAGGAGCTGGAGGCCTCGGGCCTCCGGGGGCGGGGCGGCGCTGGCTTCCCGACCGGCCGCAAGTGGCGCACGATGGTCGAGAACCGCTCTTCAGTGGAGCCCACCACGGTGGTGGTCAACGGCGCCGAAGGCGAGCCCGGCACCTTCAAGGACCGCAGCATCCTGCGCAAGAACCCCTACCACGTCGTGGAGGGGGCCCTCATCGCCGCGCTGGCCGTCGGCGCCGACCATGTGGTCTTCGCCCTGAAACGCTCCTTCGAAACCGAGCTGGCCCGGGTGCGGGCGGCGATCACCGAGGTGCAGGCCGCGGGGTGGGCTCCCGGAATCGGGCTCGAAGTGTTCGAGGGCCCGGGTGAGTACCTCTACGGGGAGGAGAGCGCGCTCCTCGAGGCCATCGACGGGCGTCACCCTTTCCCCCGGATCGCCCCGCCCTTCCGCCGCGGGGTCGAGCGGGCGGCCATCCGCACGGCCGGTGAAGCTTCCGGGAGCGGTCTGGCCGCCCGGGTGGACATGGCCGGCCCCCTCAAGGAGCTCATCGCCCCTCCGGCGCTGGTCGACAACGTGGAGACTCTGGCCAACGTCCCCCGCATCATCGCCCGGGGCGCGGACTGGTTCCGCCACGTCGGGACGCGGGAGTCGCCGGGGACAATGGTGTGCACGGTGACCGGCGCCACCCGACGCCACGGCGTGGCCGAGATCATCATGGGCACGCCACTGCGGAAGGTCATCGAGGGAATCGGGGGCGGTCCCCTTCCCGGGCGACACATCAAAGCGGTGCTTCCCGGCGTCTCCAACGGCATCATCCCCGAGGCGTTGCTCGACGCTCCGCTCAGCTACGAGGGATTGGCCGCCATCGGCAGCGGACTGGGCTCGGCCAGCTTCATCGTCCTGGACGACAGCGTCGACCTGGCCGCGGTCGCCGCCGGCGTGGCCCGGTTCCTCGGCGTGGAGTCCTGCGGCCAGTGCGCACCGTGCAAGCACGGCGGCCTCCTGTTGGCCGACCTCCTCGGGCGGGTCACCCGCTCGGAGGCCGACGACCACGTGCTGCGGTCCATCGAGGCCCAGGCCTCCACTGTGAACGAGCAGGCCCGTTGCTACCTGGCCCACCAGCACAAGATCGTGCTCCAGAGCATCCTGGCCCGGTTCCCGGACGAGATGCGGGTGCATCTCACCGGCGAGGCCGGCCCGGTCGAGCCCTACCTCATCGCTGAGCTGGTCGACATCGTCGACGGCGTCGCCCTGTGCGACGAGCGGTTCCGCGAGAAGCAGCCCGACTGGTCCTACAACCCGCTGACCAAGAGCAAGAACCCGGCCGACCGTTTCGGCGAGAACCGGTTCGGCGACTGGACGTTCAAGCCCTGACGAAATCTTGTCGGCATCCAGGTGATGGGCCCAGACGGTCAACGCCCAGGGTGGGTGAGGGCAGCCAAGCGAACGGCGGTTGGTATCGTCCCCGGGTTTTTTCATGGCCCCGCCGGCGAGGTTGGCCCGCCGCTGGTACAGGCCCGCGTCCTGTGGGACAGGAGCGACAGAACCTCGGTCACAAACCAAACGTGCTGTTCAGAACCACTCGGGCGCGTTCCCCGCCTTCCACTTGATGTTGCAGCCCATCGAGGGCCGTTGGTCCTCGGCCACCGGCTGGCCGGCGAGCACCGCCTCCACCGCCGCCCAGAGGTCCTCTCCCGTCACCGCTACGTCGTTGCCCGGGCGGGCGTCGTCCATCTGGCCCCGGTAGACCAGCCGGCGCTCGCCGTCGAAGACGAAGTAATCCGGGGTGCAGGCGGCCCGGTAGGCCTTGGCCACCTCCTGCGTCTCGTCGTGGAGGTAGGGGAAGGTCCAGCCGTGGCGCTCGGCCATCTTCGCCATGAGCTCCGGGCGGTCGTCGGGGTAGTTGGCGATGTCGTTGGCCATGACGCCCACGACCGCCCCGCCGTTGGCCTGGATGTCCCGGCCCACCTCGCCGAGGCCGTCGGCCACGTGCTGCACGAAGGGGCAGTGGTTGGAGAGAAAAGCCACCACCAGCACGGGGGCGGCGGAGAAGTCCGAGATCGCCACCGGCTTCCCGTCCGGGTCGGGCAGCTCGAAGGTGGGCGCGGGCGTACCCAGCGGGAGCATGGTCGATGGGGTGCGGGCCACAGCGTCCTCCTCGGCTTCCAGACTTGCGGTGTGCGCGGTAGGTGGGCTACAACGCTAGTTTGATTAGCACTCTCGGGGTGAGAGTGCTAATACCAGAGTTCCCAACCGTTGCTCCAGGGGGTTTCCCAGAGATGCCGAAGATTATTGCTTTTGACGAGCAGGCCCGACGGGCGCTCGAGAGCGGGAT
>JBOGFO010000689.1:0-3032 GCA_050743445.1 Acidimicrobiia bacterium | reverse complement strand
GGGCCGCGTGGCCAGGGCCTCGGTGCGGGCGTCGGCCAGGAGGTCGACGAGGTCGGCGTACTCGGTGGGGACCTCGGCTTCCAGCCGGTGGCGCAGCCGCTTGGCCAGCGCCGGGGCCCGTCCGCCGGTGGAGATGGCCACCGTGAGCTCGCCCCGGCGGAGCACCGAGGGCATCGCGTAGTGGCAGTGGGGGGGATCGTCCACGGCATGGCAGAGGACCCCGGCGCCGTCCGCCTCGGCGAAGACGGCGGGGGTGGACGCGGGATCGGTGGCGACAACCAGGAAGACGCCGGCCAGGTCGCCGCGGCGGTAGGTCCGCCGGAGGATGGTCAGCCGGCCGCCGCGCTCCAGCTCGACGAGGCCGGCCACCGGGTCGGGCGCCAGCACCACCACGTCGGCCTCACAGTCGACGAGGGCCCGGGCCCGGTGCTCGGCCTCGGCCCCGCCGCCGACTACCAGGCACCGGCGGCCGGTGACGTCGAGGGCGACGGGGAAACGGAAGGGCATGGGATGAGTGTCCGGCGCTTGCGGCACGGCGCCGTCACCGCCGGGGGAACGCTCTGCGTCGGGCTCCTTTCGCCTTCCTGTCCACCGGCGAGTGGATTCGCCGCCCTGGCTACTGATCAGTAACATCGGCGGCGGCTGAGTACAGGACATAACGTGCCCGCCGGGCACCCGTCGACCCCACGACACAGGAGGGCCACATGGCCGACATCGGCAGCCGCGAAGACCTCGCCAACATGATCCAGGGCAAGTCCGACGACGAGATCAACGCCGGTGTGGCCGATCTCGGGACCGAGAAGGTCCTCGGGCAGATCTTCGAGTTCATGGCAGGCCAGTTCCAGCCCGACAAGGCCGCCGGCCAGAGCGCCGTCATCGGCTGGGACATCACCTCGCCCGAAGGCACCCACAACTACCAGCTGAAGGTGGTCGACGGCTCCTGCTCGGCCGGACCCGCCGGCGGCGACGCCGCCCGCGTCAGCCTCGGCATGGCGCTGCCCGACTTCCTCCGCTTCGTCACCGGCCAGCTCGACGGGATGCAGGCCTTCATGACCGGCAAGCTCAAGCTGTCCGGCGACATGATGTTCGCCCAGTCGATGCAGGCCTGGTTCCGGAGCTGACGCCTGCGGTTGCTGAGCCCGCCGCCCGCCGAACTTGCGTTCCTCTGGAACACCTGTCGTTCCGGAGGAACGCCAGAAGGCTCAGTGTCGGCGAGCTCCGGACGCGGACCGGGGGGCGGCTGGCGCGCCGCCCCCCAGTTCCGGCCCCGGGATGCGCGAGGCGGGGTTAGAGCGTTGGGTTAGAGCGTGGGTTAGAGCAGGGTTAGAGCTCGGGCAGGATCCCTCCCAGACCCAGGGGAAGGGTGCTGACCGTCTCCTCGACGGTGCTCAGCAGGGTGGTGGCGTCGGGCAGTGAGACAGCCGGCAGGGCGGGGACGTCCAGGGGCAGGCCGAGCCCAGCCACGGCCTGCTCCACGGTGGCGACGGCCTCTTCAGCCGTGGCCAGGGTCTCCTGGGCGGTGGCTACGGCGTCGTCCGCGGTGGCGAGGGATTCCTCCGCCGTGGCGATGACACCGGGCATGCCGGGGACGGCGGCCAGGTAGAGGGGCACCCGGTCAACCGTCTCGTTGAGGTTGCCGACGACGACGTTCTCGGGGACGGCCATCACCGGGTCCTGCGTGGGCAGGGCGGGCAGGGCCAGGCCGGTGGCGGCCAGGGTTTCCTGGACGGTGGCGAGGGTGGCGGCGGGGTCGGTCAGGTCGGGTACTGCCGGAAGTGCCGGGGTCTCGAGGGGAAGGCCGAGTCCGGCCAGGGCGTCGGTCACGGTGGTCACGAGTCCGCCCGCATCCGGGAGGGCGGGGACACCGGGAACGGCAGGAACCGCTGGAACCGCCGGGACTGCATCATCGAGGGGGTCGCCATAGG
Organism: Acidimicrobiia bacterium; assembly: GCA_050743445.1. Taxonomy (GTDB): domain Bacteria; phylum Actinomycetota; class Acidimicrobiia; order IMCC26256; family BP-133; genus CAWBJP01. The sequence continues at coordinate 1,107 of JBOGFO010000689.1, read as the reverse complement.
CCAAACCGCTCAGCAGGGCGGCGACCGCCACTGTTCCCGTGCCGAGCATGATTGCGGTGCGCTTCATCCATTGCTCCTTTTGGTGGGCTCCCGTTTGCGTCTCCCCTTCAGGCGCTGCTGGTTGGCCGGTCTGGAGCGATCCGATCCGTACGTGCATTTCGCCCCGCTCGGGGCGCATCCTGCCCGCTTCAGCAAGAATTTGTCGCTTAGTGCCCTATGGCACTAAATGTCGGAATTCGTTCCCGAGAGATACCGCGGAGCGTGGCGGAATTGGCTCAGCGGTAGGCGCCGGGCCGGCTCATGGCCCCCCGGCGCCAGCGTCCGGGGGTGAGCACCTGGGCCCGGGGATAGTCCTCGAAGAGCCACCGGGCGAAGTTGCGCCGGCTCCAGTCCGACAGGCCGGCGGCCCGCACCGCGGCCCGGGCTCCGAGCGGCGACTGCAGGATCCTTCCGAGCCGCCCGGCGAAGCGCAGGTCCGGCCCGAGGTGACGTTCCACGGCCGCGACGTAGCGGGCGGCCACCACCACCGGGGGCCCGCCGGCGAGCACGGCGTCGGCGGCGAGGGTGCCGGTGGTGAGCGCCTGGGCGATCCCCTCTCCCGTCATGGGGTCGGTGGCCCCGGCGGCGTCGCCGGCGAAGAGCACCCGCCCGATGGCCAGCGGGGCCCGGCTCAGGTCGGCCGGGATCGGCCAGGCCCGGTGGGTCCCCTCGGCCACGCCGTTCCCCAGGACGGCTCGCAGCGCCGGGCGGCCGGGCAGGTCCCGCCACACGGCCGCCATGGGCCGCACCGACACGCCCGGCCGGCGGGGGAGCCCGAACCCGACGTTGGCCCGGCCGTCCCCGAGGGGGAAGACCCAGGCATAGCCGGGAAGGAGGTCGCGTTCGAAGAGGACCCACAGCCGCTGGTCGTCCACGCCGGTGAAGTACTGCCGGAAGGCGTGCCACTCGCCGAGATAGGCCTCGGGTACCGGAGCCACCAGCTTGCGGACGGTCGAGTAGACGCCGTCGGCGGCGATGACCCACCGGGCGGTGATCTCCTGGCCGCCGGACAGCCGGGCCCGCACGCTTCGGGACTCGTGCTCGAGCGCTTCGAGACCCGACCCCGGC
>JBOGFO010000688.1:0-5306 GCA_050743445.1 Acidimicrobiia bacterium | reverse complement strand
TCTCCTGAGAGCCGGCGGCGGCGGACAACCAGTTCTTCGAGGCTCCGGGTTCAGGAGGCGACGGGCTGGTCGCCCGTGCAAACGAACTGCCAGTGGCTGATCCGGCCGCCGTCGTCGACGTCGTAGTAGGCCTGCTGCTCGAAGACCATGGGACCCTCGGGGGCGATCCAGCGGACCCTGTAGCCGACGTGCTGGCGGGCCAGCACCCGGTTCGTCTCCAGGCTCTCGAGCGCCTCGGCCGTGGCGTACCACTCCTTCATCAGGCTCATGACGGCCTCGGAGCCCTTGAGCTCGACGAAGCCCATGCTCGGGGTGTGCCCCTTGAACTCGATGTCGGGGGCGATCACCGTCTGGGCGGCGTCGAAGTCCCGGTCGGCCAGGGCATGAATGAACTCGGCCCCGGCGGCGAGCGGTTTGCGGCCCTGGGCCGCGTCGTCGACTTTCGCGTCGCCGGAGGCGAGGGCAGCGAACCCTCCCCCAACGAGACCGAACGTGACCAGCGTGACCGTCACCAGCAGCGAACGTCGGATGCTCATGGTTCTGACCCCTCCCTCCTCGCCGGTAGCTCCGGCTCTGGGGGGAACGATACGTAAGGCCCTGGTTCCGGTGAACCAGGGCCGCCCTACTTCGCCCTCGGCCCTCCCCAGGTGGGGGGGTGAGGCTGGCCTCACCGCCCTCCGGCGGTGGGCCCCGTAGACGGCGCCCGGCGAAGGCGAGATCATCCTGGTATGAGCGCGACGGGAGTGGCGGTGCGCGCGGTCCATTCCGTCAGTCGCCGCGCCGTCGCCCCGATGCTCGTCCGCCTGCTGCTGCTCGGCGTGGTCTTCTTCGCCGTGGCCGGGACCGCCCTCATCGTGGTGGCCGACGCCGCCGTGGACTGGACCGGCTTCGAGACGGCCGACGTCGTCGTCTTCCTCCTCACCTTCCCGGCCCTGCCGGTGATGGGAGCACTCCTCGCCACCCGCCGCCCGGCCAACCCCATCGGCTGGCTCTTCCTCGCCGCCGCGCTCGGACTGGCCATCTCCGCCTTCGCCCACGGCTACGGCGACTACGCCATCGACGCCCGGCCGGACGCCCTCCCCGGCGCCGGCCTGGTTACCTCCTGGGGGTGGACGGGCTGGGTCGCCTTCGGCCTCCTGGCCGTGTTCGTGCCGCTCCTGTTTCCGACGGGGCGACTGCCCTCGGCCCGATGGCGGCCCGTGGCGGTGGTGGGTGGCGTGGCGGTGGCCGCCCTGACCCTGACCCTCGCCCTGCGCCCCGGTCCCCTCGAGGACTTCCACACCCACAATCCCCTGGGCAGCCCGGTGCTCGTCGGGGTGCTCGACGGCCTGGAGGCTCTGGCCCGCCCGGCCCTGCTCCTGGTGCTCCTCGCCGGTCTCGTCTCGCTCGCCGTCCGCTACCGGAGCGGCGACGCGACCCTCCGCGGGCAGATCAAGTGGCTGGGCTATGCCACCGGCGTGCTCGTGGCCGTCGACGTGATCGGCAACCTGGCGCTCGGCGGTGGCCTCGACAACCATCCAGCCATCTGTACGTGGGGCACGACGGCCACCAAGCCGGTCTACGGCATGGTCGTCCCGGCCCTCCTCTACACCGGCGTGCCCGTGGCCGTGGCGGTGGCCGTCCTGCGCCATCACCTGTTCGACATCGACCGCCTCATCCGCCGATCGGCGGTCTACCTCATGCTCTGGGCCGCGATCGCCGTGCTCTACAGCGGGGTGGCCGTGGCCTTGGGCGTGGCCGTGAGCGGGCGCCTGCCGGTGGCCGCCGGCGTCCTGGTCACGATGGCGTTCACCGTCGCCTTCCAGCCCGCCCGACGCTCCCTGGAGCGGCTGGCCGACCGCTGGGCCTTCGGCCGGCGGCCCAGCGACTACGAGCTCGCCTCCGGGTTCGGGGCAACCTCGGGCACCGGTGAAGGGCTCGAGGGCCTCGCCGGGTCGCTGGCGGAGATCCTCCGCCGGGGCCTGGCGCTGGCCTGGGCCCGCGTGATCCTCGAACCGGCCGGTGGAGGCGGGCCGGTGATGGCCGTCGCCCCGGACGGGGAGCCGGGCCCCGAGCGGGCGCACCTCACCGTGCCGGTGACCCATGGCGGAACGGCGTTGGGGAGGATCGAGTGCGGGCCGCCGCTCGACTCGCGGCGTCCGTCCGAACGCCGGGCGCTCCTCGATCTCCTGGCCCACGAGGCGGGGCTGGCCGTGCACAACCTCGTCCTCGCCCAGGCCCTGACCGAGCAGGTGCGGACGGTCGACGCCCAGGCGGCCGAGCTGGTCGCCTCCCGGGCCCGCATCGTGCTGGCCCAGGACGCCGAGCGGCGCCGGGTCGAGCGCGACATCCACGACGGGGCCCAGCAGGAGCTGGTGGCCATGATCGCCAAGCTGCGGGTTGCCCGGGAGCTCGTGGGGCGGGACCCGCAGTCGGCCGTCGCCACCCTGGAGGAGCTGCAGGGTGACGCCCAGGCCGCCCTCCGGGGCATCCGGGAGCTGGCCCAGGGGATCCACCCCTCGGTACTGGCCGACCAGGGTCTGGTGGCCGCCGTCGAGGACCGCAGCGCCCGCCTTCCCCTGGAGGTCGTCGTTGTCGCCGACGACGCGACCCGGAACCGGCGCTTCCCCGACCCCGTGGAGGCCGCCGCCTTCTTCGTCGTGTCCGAGGCGCTGGCCAACGTCCTCAAGCACGCCGGCGCCGGCCGGGCGACGGTGGCCTTCAGCGGGCGGGACGGAAGCCTGGTCGTCGAGGTTCGCGACGACGGCCGTGGCTTCGACCCCGGCGATCACGAGGGAAGCGGGCTGACGCATCTGGCCGACCGGGTCGGCGCCCTGGGCGGAAGGCTGGAGGTTCACTCCGCCCCGGGGGCGGGGGCGACCGTGACCGCCACCCTGCCGACCGGGGAGTGACGATGGCCGGCGCTTCTCCCCTGCGGGTGGTGATCGCCGAGGACAACTGCCTGGTGCGGGAGGGCACCGCCCGGCTCCTTGAAATGACGGGCGAGGTCGAGGTCGTGGCCGCCGTCGGGTCGGCCCCCGAGCTGCTCGAGGCGGTCGAGCGGGTCGCGCCCGACGCCGTCATCACCGACATCCGGATGCCTCCGGGCCATGGCACCGAGGGCATCGACGCGGCCCACACCCTGCGCGCCGCCCATCCCGACCTCGGGGTCGTCGTCCTCTCCCAGTACGCCGACCCGTCCTACGCGACCCGGCTCCTCCGGGACGGGGCTGCCGGTCTCGCCTACCTGCTGAAGGACCGGGTGGGCGATTACGAGGGGCTGCTGCGAGCCCTCCGGGAGGTCGTCGCCGGCCGGTCGGTGATCGACCCCGACGTGGTGGAGTCCCTGGTGGGGATGAACCGGCGGGCGGCCGCCTCGCCCATCGGCCGCCTCACCCCCCGGGAGCTCGAGGTCCTCTCGGCCATGGCGGAGGGCAAGACCAACGCCGCCATCGCCGAGGCACTGCACCTGTCCGACTCCGCGGTGGAGAAGTACATCAACGCCATGTTCGCCAAGCTCGACCTGCCGCCCGAGGCCGCCGTCCACCGGCGGGTGATGGCTGTGCTCACCTACCTGCGGGCCGCCGACCGTCAGGACGCAGGCGATACGCCCAAACCCTAGCGGGCCGGCCCGGCGGGGACGCCCGGATGGGCCAGGGCGATGCCCGTCACCAGGGTGGCCGATGCGGCGAGGGCGGGCAGGAGGTGCCCGAAGTTGGTATAGCCCACCACCAGATGGATCCCGAGGGCGGCGATGAGGGACACGGCGCCGGCGAGGGCGACGGAGCGCAATTGCATTGGCCGGGCGACCAGAGAACGGCTGCGGACCATCCCGGTGACGAAGACCGGGAGCAGCAGCAGCGTTCCCACCCCGTGCCAGGTGTCCAGGTACCCGTAACCCAGGTAGGCCAGGAAGCCGCCGAAGCCGGCCGTCGCGCTGGCCAGCCAGGCCCACCACGCCCCCGCCTCTTTCCGGGCGAGGGGGAACACCGTCAACCACACATAGAGCACGCTGAGTCCGAGGAGCGTCCCTCCGAAGGCGGCCCGGTCGTGGATCATGAAGTCGACGATCCGGCACGATGCGACCCGGCACAGATCATCGGCGGTCATGCCCAGGTAGTGGATGTCGTGGGGGAGGAACTCGCCGGTGGCGGCCAGGAACAACATGAAGCCGCCGGCGAAGAACAGGCTTCCGGCTGTGGCCAGGAGCAGCGGCCGCCCGTCCCCGAGGATCGGCTCGAGGAGACCGACGTGCTGGTCGTCGTGCGTCGCCACCCGGTGAGGATGGCCCGGCCGGGGTCAGGGGGTGCGCTGGAGTCGCCGGATCAGGGATGTTTCAGGGTCATCCCCGATACCATCCGAATTGCGCCCGGCTCACCATGAGCGCCATGAAACCGAGATGGCAGGAACTCCGGGCCGCCGTGGCCGAACGCCCCCTGACCCGGCGGTTGACCCGGGCCCTCCTCATCGCCAGCCTCGCCACCGGCGGAGTGTTCGCACTCGCCGCCGCTGAGCGTTGGCATGATCGGACTCACTGCTGGGGCTGGACGCCGTACAAGAACGTCGAGCCCGGCTACTTCGACCGGGCTGTCGAACTGTGCACCGAAGGCCGCCAGGCCCACCGGCTCGGTCCTTTCGGGCTCTTCGGGCCGTCGTTCGAGGGTCGGGCCGCCGGACGCTGCGGGAGTCTGTGGGCTGCGGTTGAGGTACCGCCGGTGGGGTCTGACGTGCTGAACCGCGGCGTGCTCGAGCGCTACGGGTTCAACGGGGTGCCCACGGCGACGTCCGCCGATCGTGAACGCTTCATGGAATCGTGCATCGACGTCCGGGCGAGCGAGCTGCGGGCCCGGGGGTCGTCGGACTGATCAGTCGCCGGGGTTCCAGCTCCAGGCGTCGTTGCGGAGGCGTCCGCTCCCGCCGTGGGTCCAGTCGGTTCCGCCGAAGACGAACACCTCGGAGCCGGCGGCCACGATCGTCCGGCCGTCGATGGAGAGCAGCTCGTCGAGGGTCGGCACCATGCTCCACTCCCCTGAGGAGGCGTCGAGCACGTAGCCGCGGTACCCGGAGAACCGGGCGCCGTCGCGACCCACCACGCCGGCGGCGGTCGCGGACTCCTCCACCGGCGGATCGGGCAGCGGGGACCACTTCCGGGCGGCCAGGTCGAAGACACCACCGTTCGGATAGGCGCGGCCCCAACCGTTGACCTCACCCCCGTCGGCGCTGCCGAGGGTCGGGTTGATGAGGCGGGTGCCGTCCGCGAACCAAGGTCCGGTCGAGAGGATCTCGCCCTCGGGAAGCTGCCAGCCTCCCGTGGCGAGGTCGAGGGC
>JBOGFO010000687.1:0-11144 GCA_050743445.1 Acidimicrobiia bacterium | reverse complement strand
GGCCTGAAGGCCGATGCGCTCCCGCTCGGGCAGCTCGCCTCGCACGTAGTGGCTGAGCCGGCTGACCGTGGCCCGGCACTCTTCGGAGGCCTCGGACCGGAGGTGCGCCTGCAGGTAGGCCTCCCGGAGCCCCTTGCGGGCCCGGTAGGCGAGGGCGGCCACGGCGTTGGGCTTGATACCGATGCGGAGGGAGACCTCGGCCGGCGACAGGCCCTCGACCTCGGTCAGCCACAGCACCGTCCGCCAGCGGGACGGGAGCGCCTGGAGGGCCTCGCCCACCAGGTTGCGCTCGAGACCGAGAAGGGCGACGTCGTCGGCGGTCAGGCCGGCGGGCTCGTCGGGGACGGTGTCCCGCAGGTCGACCCGGCGCTCGCGGCGCAGGCGGTCGGTGGCGGCGTTGCGGACGGCCGTCAGAAGGTAGGGACGGAAGCTGATGTCACGCCCGGCCATGCGGGGCAGGGCGGCGAAGACCCGGGCGAAACCCTCGGCCACGGCGTCTTCGGCATCGGCGGAAGAGGTGGAGCACATCGCCGCCACCTTGCGGGCGGCGTCACGGTGGCGCAGGTACAGCGCCCCGAACGCGGTCTTGTCACCCTCCCGGGCCCGGTCGAGGAGCTCGTCCTCGGTGATGACCGCTATGTCCGTCAGGTTGATGTGCCTGACCGTGGTGTCGCTCATGGCGTCCTCCCCAAACCAGACAACGCCGACGCAACCCCCAGATGACGCGAACCTCCCGAAATTCTCCCATATTTCACGCCACGTGACATAACAGATGCGTTACAACTGCTGTCCGTGACCAAATAGGGGGACGGCCGGGGGAAACGACCCACCTGAGCTCCTCTGGCATTCGGCGGCCCGCCACCGGCCGCCTGATGCGGGAAGACTTCGCCAGGCGTTCACCACTTCCTCGCCGGAACGGTTGCGATTGCCGGGAATGACCGGAATCAGCCCGAGGTGCGGCGGATCAGTCCCAGGTGCGGAGGTCTGTGACCGGCGGGCTGTCGGCGTCGACGGCGTCGACCACGACGACCTCGGCGTCGAACCGGAGCCCGGACCGGACGGCGTCGCGCACCGTGGCCACCAGATCGTCGGCCCCGGCCGCGGCGACCACTTCACAGCGCAGGACGTCCTTGTGCTCCACGCGGTCGATGAGGAACCGGTAGGCGGCGACGGCCGGCACCTGGCCCATGACCTGGACCACCTGGCGGGGGTGGAGGAACATCCCCCGGACCTTGACCGCCTCCCCCGAGCGCCCCAGCCACCCCACCAGCCGGGGGGTGGGCCGCCCGCAGGGGCAGTCGCCCTCGGCGAAGGCGGACAGGTCGCCCGTCCCGAAGCGGACCAGCGGGTAGTGGGCGGAGAACAGGGTCACCACCACCTGGCCCTCCACGCCCTCGGCCAGCGGCTGGCCGTCGTCCAGGCCGCACACCTCGACCAGGGCGTCGTCGGGCACGTGCCAGCCCGACACGGCCTCGCACTCGTAGCCCAGCAGGCCGGTCTCCGCCGTGCCGTACATCTGGCGCACGGCGGGCACCCGCTCCCCGAGCCATTCCCGCAGGCTGGGCGGCAGGGGCTCGGCGCCCACCACCGCCTTCTCCAGGCGCAGGGCGAGCCCCTCCAGTCCCTCGGCCTTCTCCAGCAGCGCCTTCAGGTAGCTCGGAGTCCCGGTGTAGGCGGTGACGCCGGCGTCGCGGGCCGCCCGGGCCTGGAGCTCCATGTTGCCCACCCCGGCGGGGACGACCACGGCGCCGACGACCCGGGCCGCTTCCTCGAACATCACCCCGGCGGGCGAGAGGTGGTAGCCGAAGCAGTTGAGCACCACGTCGGCGGGAGTGAAGCCGGCCGCCTGGAGCGCCGGGGCCATCCGCCAGTGGTCGTCGACGTCGGGCTCGGGCTCGTAGATCGGCCCGGGCGACTGGAACACCCGTCGCAGGGGGGTGCCGGGGGCGAGCAGCCCGCCGAAGGGCGGCGACTTGGCCTGCAGCTCGAGCACGTCGTCCTTGGTCTGGATGGGCAGGCGGCGCAGCGACTCCAGCGAGCCGAGGTCGTCGGGCGACAGCCCGGCGGCCGCCAAGCGGTCGGACAGAGCCCGGACGGCCACGGCCGCGGGGACGAGCACCTCCCGGGCCCGGGCCTTGAACCCGGCGGCGTATTCGGCGAACGTCGCCATCACAGCCACCGCTTCCGGCGCTTGTAGTGCTTCACGTCGCGGTAGCTCTTGCGGGTGCCCGTCTCCGACAGCCCGAGGTAGAACTCCTGGACGTCGGGGTTGGAGGCCAGCTCGGCCGCCGGCCCCTCGAGCACGATCCGCCCGTTCTCCATCACGTAGGCGTGGTCGGCGATCTCCAGCGCCCGCCGGGCGTTCTGCTCCACCAGCAGCACGGTGGTGCCCAGCTCCGAGTTGAGCGCCTTGATGCGCCCGAAGATCTCCTCGACGAGCAGCGGGGCGAGGCCGAGGGACGGCTCGTCGAGCATCATCAGCTTCGGCTTGGACATGAGCGAGCGGCCGATGGCCAGCATCTGCTGCTCGCCGCCCGAGAGGTAGCCGGCATGCCCGGTGCGGCGCTCCTTCAGCCGGGGGAAGAACTGGTAGACGAGATCGACGTCGTCGGACACCCCCGACCGGCGGGTGTACGCCCCGGCCAGGAGGTTCTCGTGCACCGTGAGGTGCTCGAAGACCCGGCGGCCCTCCATCACCAGCGAGATGCCGAGCCGGACGATGGCGGCCGCGTTCAGCTTGTGGATCGGACGGCTCTGGTACAGGACGGTGCCCTGGGTGACCTCGCCGTGCTCGGTGCGCAGGAGCCCGGCCACGGCCTTGAGGGTGGTCGACTTCCCCGCCCCGTTGGAGCCGAGGAGGGCCACGATCTGGCCGTCCCCCACCGCCAGGGACAGTCCCCGGAGCACCAGGATCACGTCCTCGTAGATGACCTCGATGTTGTTGATCTCGAGGACGGGCGTCCCGGGGCCCGGCGCGAGCCGGGCCCCGGGTTCGGTCGCCTGGGCGGCGGCCGGCTCAGATGTCAATCTCGTCCGCCAGCTTCTCGAACTTGCCCGCCTTGACCACGTACAGCGGCGTGGACTGCAGGCCGGCGTGGTTCTCTTCGGTGAACGTGATGGGCTCCGACACCCCGCCGGTCCCGAAGTCCTTGATCGTCTCGAGGGCGGCCTTCACGTCGGGCCCGGTGATGTCACCACCGTCGGCGGCTTCGAGGGCCTTGCTGATCCCCTCGGCCATGGTGGCCATCGTGAACCAGCCCTGGACATAGCGCAGGCCCTTGGCGGCGAGGTTGGCCTCGCTGCCGGTGAAGGCGATCAGGTCCTCGAGGCCCTCGGCCCCGGCCGTCGGCGGGGCGAAGGGCATCACCGCGATGACGCCTTCGGCGGCGGTCGCCCCGGCGCCGTTGACGAAGATCTCGTCACCGCACCAGTTCATGCAGATGATGGTCGCCTGGCTGCCGGCCGCCCGCAGGTTCTGGGCCAGCTTGGCGCTGGGCGAGGGCACGTTCTGGATGACGACGTACTTGGCCCCCTTGCCCTCGTTCTGGATCTGGGGGTTGTAGTCCTGGGCGCCCGTCGGCATCTTCACCGGGACCATCTCGATCTTCAGCTCGTTGTCGTCGATGTACTTCTGGCCGTCCTCCAGGGGGGACGTGCCGAAGGGGCTGTCGTGGTGGAAGACCGCCACCTTCACCTGGGCGTCCTTCTCCTGGGTGCTGATGTACTTGAGCACGGCCCGGAGCTGGTTCGAGTAGCTGACCCCCGGGAAGAAGTTGTACGGCGTCTCCTCGGGGTTCGAAAGCGTCTCGGCGTAGGACGCCGACATGAACGGGATCTCGTCGCTCGTGACCCGGGTGCGCAGGGCCTCGGTGTCAGCCGTGCCCCAGCCCATGAAGGCAATGGCGCCCTCGGAGACGTACTGGGAGTACAGCTGCTCGGCCTGAGGGACCTTGTAGCCGAAGTCGGAGGACTTCAGTTCGATCTGGTGGCCGTCGAGCCCTCCGTTGTCGTTGGTGAACTTGACGAAGTCCACGATCCCCTGGGAGTAGGGGGTCCCGACATCGGACGTGGCACCGGACTGGTCGAAGATGGCCCCGACGATGACGGCCTTCTTTTCCTCACTTCCAGACTGCGCCCCTTCGTTGTCGCCTCCGTCGTCGCCCCCGCCGCAGGCTACGGCGAGAACGGCGACGGCGACGGCGAGTACGAACCTTCTCGCCACTCGATGCATGCCTCCTCCTTCTGTGGTCGGAATTCGTCGTCCCGGGACACCCCCGCCCCGGGGGTGGAAGTCAGTAACGGAACGGCCAGAGGCGGAAGTAGTCCTTGGCCCGTTGCCAGAGGCGGGCCAGGCCGCGGGGTTCGAAGAGCAGGAACAAGACGATGGCGGCCCCGAAGATGAAGAGCTGCAGGGCGGGAACGTTCTGGCTGATGACCTCGATGTCCTTGAGGGTCTGCCCGAGACGCTGGACGTAGGACTCGAGCCAGATCATGAAGCCGGCCCCGTACACCGCGCCGGCCACCGACCCGAGTCCGCCGATGATGATCATGGCCACGGCCAGGAAGGACTCGCCGATCTCGTAGCGCTCCCAGGTTACGACGTTGCGCCAGTGGGCGTTGAGCGCCCCGGAGAACCCGGCCAGGCCGCAGGCGATGGCGAAGGCCAGCACCTTGTACCGGCCCACGTGGACCCCGATGACCTCGGCGGCGATGTCCTGGTCGCGGATGGCGATGAAGGCCCGGCCCAGGCCGGTGCGGAACAGGTTGCGGACGCCCATCACCACCAGGGCGAGGCAGACGAGCGCGATCCAGTACCAGGCGAAGTCGGTGTCGAACTTCGTTCCCCCCACGCACAGCTTGCTGCCACTCTCGCCTCCGAGACATGGTGCCCTCGCCGCGATATTCCCCGCCCCGTCGGTCAGATAATCCCAGTTCCGGAACACGTTGAGCAGGATGTACTGGGCCGCGAGGGTGGTGATGGCCAGATAGAGGCCTTTGAGGCGCAGGGCCGGGAGCCCGAACAGGGCGCCGATCGCCGCCGCCACCAGGGTCGCCACCAGGACCCCCACGGGCATCGGCCAGCCGTAGCGGCTGGCGACGTTGGCGGTGGTGTAGGCGCCCACCCCGAGAAACGCCCCCGTGGCCAGGCTGACCAGCCCGGTGTAGCCGGTGAGGACCATCAGGCCGACGACGGCGATGCCGAAGATCATGAGCCGGGTGGCGGCCTGGAGCCAGAAGGCGTCGTCCTGGAGCCGGAAGGGCAGGACGACGGCCACGATCACGATGAGCGCGAAGCGGATCCACTCGGCCCGGGTGTGGCGCAGGGCGAAGTCCTGGCGGTAGGTCGTGTGGTAGACGCCGGTGGCGTTGGCCATCAGACCCGCTCGATCCTGACCTCTCCGAAGAGGCCGTAGGGCTTGATGAGCAGGATCAGCACCAGGACCACGAAGGGAACGATCTCCTGGTAGTCGGCTCCCTTGGGCACGTAGCCGCCGGTGTAGGAGTAGAGCACCCCGACAACTACCCCACCCACGGCCGTGCCGAGCAAGGAATCGAGCCCCCCGAGGATCACCACCGGGAAGACGAAGATACCGAAGGCCTGGATGTCGAGCAGGTTGTACTGCCCGTTGATGCTGGCCAGGAGCAGGCCGGCGATGACCGCGCTCACCCCGGCGAGGGCCCAGGAGAGGGCGAAGATGCGGTTCACGCTGATCCCCTGGACCATGGCCGCCTGCTGGTCATCAGCCACGGCCCGCATGGCGATGCCCTGCTTGGAGTACCGGTAGAACAGCCCGACCGCGGTGAGGACCACGGCGGCCACCACGATGGCGAGCACGCGGTCGTGGGTGAAGTTGGCCCCGAAGACCTCGAACTTGCCCGTGGGCATGAAGTCGGGCTGGGGGCGGGGATTCGTCTTCCAGACGAGTAATCCGATGGCGAACAGCGCCGACGCCAGCCCGATGGTGACCATGATCACCGACAGCGACGCCTCACCGACCAGCGGGCGCAGCACGAGGCGCTCGACCACGAGGCCGAGGAGAGCGCCGAAGATCATCGCCACCAGGATCGCCACCGGCCAGGGTAGGCCCCACTCGACGTGCGCCGTGTACACCATGAAGGCGCCGATGAGGAGCAGCTGGCCCTGGGCGAAGTTCACCACCTCGGTGGCCTTGAAGATGAGGACGAACCCCAGCGCCCCGAGCGCCAGGACGGCGCCGTTGGCCAGGCCGTTGAAGGTCAGCGACAGGAACTTTTCCATTTCCTACCGGACTCCGAAGGCCATGCGCCGGCCACCTTCCTTGGGCACGAACCCGTCCATGGACACGATCCGCAGCGGGACCTCCCGGGTCACCTTGGTCCCGTCCTGGTAGGTGACGATGGAGCGCACGGTGACGCTGTCCTGGCGGGTGGCCAGCGCCTCGATGATCCCGGCGTAGCGCTCGTTGACCACCCGCCGGCGCACCTTGCGCGTGCGGGTGATCTCGTCGTCGTCGGGGTCGAGCTGCTTGTGGAGGAGCACGAAGCGCCGGACCCGGACGCTCTCGGGCAGGTCCTCGTTGGCCCGGGCGACCTCCTCGGCGATGAGCTGGCGCACCTCCTCCTTGCCCGCCAGGTCGGTGTAGGTCGTGTAGTTCAGCCGCTGGTGCTCGGCCCAGGCCCCGGTGGTGGAGGGGTCGATGACGAGCATGGCGGTGATCTCCGGGCTGCCCTCGTTCCAGAAGATCACCCCCTCCTCCACGTAGGGGGAGAACTTCAGCTTGTTCTCGATGAAGGCGGGCGAGAAGCGGGTGCCGTCGGCCGCCTCCATGACGTCCTTGGCCCGGTCGATGACCACCAGGTGGCCGGCCTCGTCGAGGTAGCCGGCATCCCCGGTGTGGAGCCACCCCTCGGCGTCGAGGGCCTCGGCGGTGGCCGCCTCGTTGCCGTAGTAGCCCTGGAAGACGGACGACGACCGCAGCAGGATCTCGCCGTTGTCGGCGATCTTGAGCTCCGTCCCGGGACAGGGCTTGCCCACCGTGGCGAAGCGGACATCGTCGTCGGTGTGCATCACGGCGATCCCGCAGATCTCCGTCTGGCCGTAGATCTGCTTCAGGTTCACCCCGATGGCGTGGAAGAAGCGGAACACGTCCGGACCGAGCGGGGCGCCACCGGTGTAGCAGCGCTGGATCCGGGTCAGGCCCAGCTGGTCGCGCACCGGCCGCAGCGCCACCCAGTCCGCCACCCGGTGCTGGAGGGCGAGGCCGAGGCCGGCCTTCCCGCCCTTGAGGCGAGTGGCGGCGTGACGGTCACCCACCGCGTAGCCCCAGCCGAAGACCTTGCGCTTCAGCCAGCCGGCCTCCCCCACCCGGACCATGACGGCGGAGAGGAGGTCCTCCCAGATGCGCGGCGGGCTGAAGACGAAGTTCGGGCCCAGCTCCCGGTAGTCGGAGCGCTGGGTGGTGGCCTCCTCGCAGAAGCTGATGGTCAACCCGGTCTGGAGGCCGCAGGCCACCGTCATCATCTGCTCGCCGATCCAGGCCAGAGGGAGGAAGGACAGGTAGCGGTCGCCGGGGGTGATGCTGTCCACCTGCATGAACGACTGGCCCATGTCGAGGAGGTTCTTGTGGGAGAGCATGGCCAGCTTGGGCCGGCCGGTCGTCCCCGAGGTGGTGCAGATGGCGGCGATGTCGCTGCCCTTGCCCCGCTCGATCTGCTCGTCGAGCCAGCCGGGGTCGCTCTCGGCCCACTCCCGACCCTTGGCCTCCACCCCGGTGAACTCGAGGAGGTAGGGCAGGTTGTAACCCTCCAGGCCCCGGGTGTCGTAGAAGACGACGGTCTCGATGCCGGGCAGCTGCTCCTTCAGGTCGACGATCTTGTCCACCTGCTCCTGGTCCTCGCAGACGACCAGGCTGACCTTCCCGTCGGTGAGGACGTGGACGACCTCCTCCCCGACACTGGTCGGGTAGATCCCGACGGTGGCCGCCCCCAGGGACTGGGACGCCAGCTCGGTGATCAGCCATTCCGGCCGGTTGTCCCCGAGGACGGCGACCACCTCGCCGGCCTCGACGCCCAGGGAGGCGAGGCCGTGGGCGAAGTCGCGGACCCGGGTGTGGAGCTGGCGCCAGGTGAGCGGCTGCCAGATGCCGTAGCGCTTCTCCTGGGTCGCGATCCCGGAGTCGCCCAAGCGGCGGTCGAGCTCGGCCAGGAGCTTGGGAAACGTCGTCGTCGCGTCGACAGGGACCGGATCCATGGCCGGCTTTCGGCCGCCTTTCATGCGTGTGCCTCCTGCCCCAGGTAGGCGTCACGGACGGCCTGGTCCGCTCCGACTTCGGCCGGCGTCCCGTCGGCGATGCAGCGCCCGAAGTCGAGCACGCAGACCCGGTCGGAGATGTCCATGATCACGCCCATGTCGTGCTCGATCAGCACGGTGGTCACGCCGGCCAGCTCGTTGACGTCGAGGATGAAGCGCGCCATGTCCTCCTTCTCCTCGGCGTTCATACCCGCCATGGGCTCGTCCAGCAGCAGGACGGAGGGCTGCATGCACAGGGCCCGGCCCAGCTCCACCCGCTTCTGGAACCCGTAGGCCAGCGCCCCCACCGTACGGGTGCGCACGGCCTGGATCTCAAGGAGGTCGATGACCTCCTCGACCAGCTCCCGCTCGCGGACCTCCTGGCGCTGCGCCGGGCCGAACCACAGGGCGGAGCGGGCGAGGCCGTGCTTCATGTGCACGTGCCGGCCGAGCATGAGGTTCTCCAGCACGGTCATCTGCCGGAACAGCTCGATGTTCTGGAAGGTCCGGGCCACGCCGAAGCGGGCGATGCGGCTGGGCGCGGTGCGGGTCAGCTCCTTGGTGGTGGTCCCGTCGACGTGGAGCGTGATCTTGCCCACCTGCGGGCGGTACAGGCCACTGATGCAGTTGAGGAGGCTCGTCTTGCCGGCGCCGTTGGGGCCGATGATGGCGTGGATGTCCCCCTGCGCGACCTTGAAGGTCACGCCGTCCAGCGCCCGCACGCCACCGAAGCGCAGCGTGACGTCGGCGATCTCCAGCTGGAGGTCGCCGGGCTGCAGGGAACTCCCGTTCAAATTGTGCCGGTAGGCGCGAGACACCTGTTCCCCCACGATCATGCAAGACCGACGGATCAGGTTACTGAACCGGTGGGGGTGTTTCCTGATCAGGGGAAACGAACGCTGACACTCGGATCCGCGGGGCCCGCGGCACCGCCGGTCGACGCTGGTATCCTCACCCCGGTTATTCCGGGGTAGCTCAGTGGCAGAGCGGGCGCCTGTTAAGCGCTTGGTCGGGAGTTCGAATCTCCCCCCCGGAGCAACGCCACGAGGGCGGGCGACCCAGGGTCGCCCGCCCTCCCGGCAACAGCCGGCGGACACGATCCGGACCTGCGCCTCACCTCCTCGCACGAAGTGCCGTGCCCGCAACTCTCGCCTGTCACTGTCGCGCCGGGAGCCTGTGGGGAGGAAGCAGGAAAACCATGGGAAAACCTGTGGATTTCAGGCCGGGTTGTCCACAGCCGCCGGTCCGCCCGACCCCGACCAGTCCGACCCCGACCAGCCGGGGGCGGGCTCGAGCTGCTCCAGGCCCGAGCCGAGATCCACGCCGAGCACGGGGGTGAGGTCGGGCCAGGCGCAGACGAACCGGGCGGGCTCGTCGTGGGGGTTGTGGTGGCAGAGGGTCACCCCGGCGTCCCGGACGGGCACGATCAGGGCGTCGCCCGCCTCCCACTCGAACCGCTCGCCGTCGACCTCGGTCACTCCCCGCCCGGCCAGGAACACGATGGCCTCACCGCCCTGCCAGCGGTAGCACCCCGACCGGCTCCGGGGCGGGATGTCCTGGACGTAGAGGCCGAGGGTGCGCAGGGCGGCCGTGGGGAGGGCGGGATGGAGGTACCACCGGAGCCTCCCCTGGGCGCTGTCCTCCACGGGACGATCGTCACCCGGCACCACCAGGAGGGCGTCGGCCCGGCGCGCCCGCTCCTCGTCCCGGCGCCGGAACAGCTCCTCGTAGAGGCTCACCTCGCTGCCTCGTCGGGGACACCCCGGACCCCGGGCTCGTCGGGGACACCCCGGACCCCGGGGGCGGGATAGTCGGGGTGCACCTGGCGCTGCTCGTAGCCGTTCCCCATGGCGTCGAGCCAGGGGTTGTAGGCGAAGGCGATCCACTCACAGGGCTCCGGGCCGGTGTTGAAATGCTGGTGCTCGACGCCGCCGGGGGCGATGGGCAGCAGGATGAGGTCGCCCTCCTTCCAGTCGACCTTCCGCCCGTCACAGACCGTGAAGCCCTGGCCCCGGGTGACGTAGAGGGCGAGGCCCCCCTGGTGGAGGTGCCGGCCGGTCTGGGTGTGGATCTCCTGGCGGAAGACGATCCAGTCGGGGTTGGCCAGGTCGTCCCGGCCGAGGTGGGCGTAGTACCGGCACCGCCCCTGGGGGTTCATCTCCCAGCGCTGCTCGGAGCCCTTGATGTGGATGACGCCCTTCTGGGCCCGCTGCCGGCGACCGGCCCAGCGGCCGAGCACGGCGGCCAGTCCGACATCGGTTTCGTTCTCCACTCCCACAAGTTACGCTCCCGGCGCGCTCCGTCGGTGACGTGCCCAGGGGGGAATCATGACCACGGCGATGGAACCCGGCCAGGCTGTTTTCGACCTCACCGACCCTGCCGTCCACGCCCATCCCTATCCGACGTACGCCCGGATGCGGGCCGAGGCGCCGGTCTACCGCCAGGAGCCGTACGGGGTGTGGTGGCTGTTCCGCCACGCCGACTGTGAGGAGGCCCTGCGCAACCCCAGGTTGGGGAGCCCGTGGGGATCACCACAGTCCATCGCCCAGAAGCTGGGCGATGGCCCGGCGGCCTGCTACGTGGGCAAGGCCATGCTGGCCCACGACCCGCCCGAGCACACCCGTTTGCGCCGGGCGGTGGCCAGGGACTTCACGCCCCGGAGGGTCGAGGCCATGCGCCCCCGGGTCCTCGAGAAGGTCAACCGGCTGCTGGACGAGGTCACCGCCGGGGGACGACGGGAGTTCGACCTGGCCAACGAGGTGGCCTACCGGATTCCCATCGCCATCGTGTGCGAGCTCATCGGCGTGCCCGCGGAGCACCACGACCGGTTCCGCAACCTCATCGAGGAGAACGCCGCCGTCATCGAGCCGCTGCC
>JBOGFO010000686.1:0-3278 GCA_050743445.1 Acidimicrobiia bacterium | reverse complement strand
GTGTGGCCGACGGCGGCGGCCGGACCCGGGCCGTGGGCCCGGTCGACGGCCAGTCCCACCTCGCGGGCCCGGGCGGCCAGGGCGACCGCCTCGTGTAGCTCACCCTCCTCGAGGTGACGCTCGAGGCGCTGGGCCACGGCGGCTTCGGCCGGTGCCCGGAGCGCCGGGGCCAGGGCGGCCACAGGGACGTCGGAATCGCCCGGGTCGGTCAGGCCGGCCCAGTGGGCGGCGGCGAGGAACGGCTCGGCGGCGGCGGCGAGGTGGTCCGCCAGCTCGGTCGCCACGCGTTCCAGGAGCATCTCGGCCGCTTCGGGGAGCATGGCCGCGGTGTCGAAGGCCCGGGCCCGGCCGCTGTCGATGCCCAGGGCCCGGGAAAGGCGTTCGCCCAGCTCGGCATCGGCGATGCCCGACTCCATCGCCCGGCGCAGGGCGTCGAGGGCCATGGCGTCGTTGGGCCACACCGCGGCCCGGACGGCCCCGGCCGCCTCGGTGTCACCCAGGCGCAGCGCCACCGCCACCAGCTCTTCGGACTGTCCCGTGCGGCGCTGGGTCACCCGCACCCGGCGCCAGGCCAGCCCGCGCTCGTCCGGGTTGGCGGGATGATGCCCGGGACGGCGGGCCGTCCCGCCGCCCAGGTCATCGATGTCGAAGGCACCCAGATTCGAGCCCGGCTCGGGAAGGCCGAACAGGTCGCCCAGGACCAGATGGGCCGCCACCCGGCGAGCGTCCACCCGGGCGGGCAGGACCATGCGGTCCCACACCCGGCGCCCGTCGCCGTGACGGTGGCTCTCCGCCTTCTCCAGGGTGGCGAGGAACTCGGACTTCGGCGGCGACTCGCCCACCTCGGCCAGGAGATCGATGGCCTTGGCGGCGTAGCGCATGACCTGGACGGTCTCCAGGCCGGCGAGATCGTGGAAGAACCAGCCGCAGGAGGTGTACATGAGCATGGCCTGGCGCTGCGCCTCGAGCAGGGTGAAGGCGACGGTCCGGTCGCCGCCCACGAAGCGCTCGGCGAAGGTGTCCGGGCCCTGGGCGCCGACGAGGACATCGACGTAGGCGTCCCGCACCGCCCAGGGATCGGCGCTGAACACCTCGGATCCCCGGCGTTCGAAGATCTCGGTGCCGGCGTCGCGCAGGAGGTCGAGGGCGGCCCGCAGCGGGGCCCGCCACCGCTGGTGCCCACCATCGCCGCCGCCGGTGGCGCAGCCGCAGTCGGTGGACCACCGGCCGACACCGTGGGCGCACGACCAGGCGCTTTCCTTGACCGCCACCTCGGACCGGGGCCGGTGCCGGGCCAGCCAGCCGGCCAGGTTGTCGATCTCCAGGCCCCGTCGGGGCCCCTCGCCGGTGAGGGCGTAGGCCACGCCCCGTTCGGCCCACTTGTGGTGGTGGCCGAAGGTCTCGCCGTCGAGGGCGACGGTGACCAGGCCGCCCTTGCGGCCTCCACCGGCCATAGCCCGGTCGACGAGGACCTCGCTGGGGAGGTCGGAGAAGGCCAGGTCGTGGCTGAGCGGCCCGTCGTAGAAGGCGATGTCGACGCCCCGGCCGTCGCCTGCCGGGTGGAGCCAGCGGTAGGGCACCCGGGTGTCGATGGTGTCGGCGTCGACCTCCCGCCACTGGCCGCGGGCGGACAGGGCGCGGACGGCCCGGACCTGGCCGGGGGCGAGGATGGTGAAGCCGACACCCTCCTCGGCCAGCACGGCGAGGGTGGCGTCGTTCACGGCCGTCTCCGGCAGCCACATGCCCGGCGCCTCGGAGCCGAAGCGGTGGCGGAAGTCGGCCAGGCCCCAGCGCACCTGGGTGCGGGCGTCGCGCTCGTTGGCCAGGGGGAGGATCATGTGGTTCCAGGCCTGGGCGATGGCTCCGCCGCCGGCCCGGGCGGCCTCGAGGATGCGGGCGTAGACCACGGGCTGGTGGCGTTCCAGCCAGGACATCAGGGTCGGCCCCACGTTGAAGGAGAGGTGCTCGTAGTTGTTGACCAGCGCCAGCATCCGGCCCTCGGCGTCCACGATCCGGGCATAGGCGTTGGGCCGGTAGCTCTCGGCCGCGATCCGGGCGTTCCAGTCGTGGAAGGGCGCCGCCGACGGCTCCCGCTGGACCTCCTCGGTCCAGGGGTTCTCCCTGGGCGGCTGGTAGAAGTGGGCGTGAACGGCCAGGGTGGTGGGGGTCACCCTGCGTGGTTTCTGCGCCCGGGGGGCGGCTTCCTTCATCCCCTGGAGGCTAACCCTCCGGTTCGAGCCAGATGACCCCCAGCGGAGGGAGCGTCAGGGTGGCCGAGTGGTCGAGACCGTGCCACGGCTCCCCGTCGGCCAGGATCGGACCGTTCACCACCCCGCTGCCCCAGAAGACCGGAGCGTCGGTATTGAGCGCCTCGAGCCAGGTGCCGCCCCAGGGCAGGCCCACCTTGTAGCCCTGGCGGACCACCGGTGACAGGTTGGCGATGCACGCCAGCGGGATGCCGTGCTCGGTGTCGGCGGGGAAGCGCAGGAAGGAGAGCACGTTCTGGTCGGTGTCGTTGGCGTCGATCCAGCGGAAACCGCTGTAGTCGAAGTCCCGCTCCCACAGGGCCGGGCGCTCCCGGTAGAGCAGGTTGACGGTGCGCAGCAGCGTGTCCACCCCCCGGTGGCTGGGGTGTTCGAGGAGGTGCCAGTCCACCGACCGGTCGTGGCTCCACTCCCGGTCCTGGGCCACCTCCGCTCCCTGGAAGAGGAGCTTCTTGCCCGGGTGGGCCCACATCCACGCCAGCAGCGACCGCAGGTTGGCCAGCTGCTGCCAGCGGTCGCCTGGCATCTTGTCGAGGAGCGAGCCCTTGCCGTGCACCACCTCGTCGTGGGACAGGGGCAGCACGAAGTTCTCGGTGAAGGCGTAGAGCATCCCGAAGGTGAGCTGGTGGTGGTGGTGGCGGCGGTGGACCGGCTCCCGCTCGAAGTAGTCGAGGGTGTCGTGCATCCAGCCCATGTTCCACTTGAGCGAGAAGCCCAGTCCGCCCACGTAGGTGGGGCGGGACACCATCGGCCACGCCGTCGACTCCTCGGCGATGGTGAGCACGCCGGGGTGGCGGCCGTGCACGACGGTGTTGAACTCCTTCAGGAACTCGACCGCCTCCAGGTTCTCCCGGCCGCCGAACTCGTTGGGGATCCACTCGCCCTCGTCGCGCGAGTAGTCGAGGTAGAGCATGGAGGCCACGGCGTCGACCCGCAGGCCGTCCACGTGGTACTCGTCCACCCAGAACAGGGCGTTGGCCAGCAGGAAGTTGCGTACCTCGTTGCGGCCGAAGT
>JBOGFO010000685.1:0-1538 GCA_050743445.1 Acidimicrobiia bacterium | reverse complement strand
GTTCCGGACCCCGGCAGGCAGCACGAAACGGGGCCGGACGGGCAGGGGCGGCCGGCCCGCCACCACCGTCCCCCTACGGCCCTGGCCCTGGAGCAGGCCCCGGTCGGCCAGGCGCTGGTAGGCGGCGGCCACCGTGCCCGGGCTGACGTCCAGGTCGGCGGCGAGGGCCCGGACGGCCGGAAGCCGTTCCCCGGGCTGGAGGCGCCCGTCCCGGACGGCGCCCTCGACATCGGCGGCGATTGCTTGGGCCGTCGTCCCTTCGGGATGATATTGTGTTAGCACTGAATGAAGATTGTACCGGTACAGATTTGATCTGTACACAACTGTTCGCACGGAAGAGGAGGTCGAGTGGTATCGCCGACGACGGTTCGGAGCACCGTCCGGCGCCGTCCCGAACGGGGGCGCTACGAGCGGGCGGAGGTGGAATCGATCCTGGACGAGGGGTTGGTGGCCCACGTGGGCCTGGCCGTGGACGGGCAGCCCTTCGTGATCCCGATGGTGTACGCCCGGGTCGGAGACGACGTCTACCTTCACGGCTCCGCCGCCAGCCGGCTCCTGCAGGCCCTCACCCGGGAAGCTGCAGTCTGCGTCACGGTCACGCTGCTCGACGGGCTCGTCCTGGCCCGCTCCGCCTTCCACCACTCCATGAACTACCGGTCGGTCGTCATCCTGGGCCGGGCCGTGCCCGTCACCGAACCCGGGGAGCGGGACCTGGCCTTCGCCGCCCTGGTCGACCACGCCGTCCCCGGCCGGTCGGACGAGGTGCGCTCCCCCACCGGCAAGGAGCTGGCCGCCACCCTGCTCGCGCGGGTGGGGCTGGAGGAGTCATCGGCCAAGGTGCGCTCGGGGCCACCCATCGACGACGACGAGGATCTCGATCTCCCCGTGTGGGCCGGCGTCCTGCCGCTGCGGTTGGTGGCCGGCGACCCGCTTCCCGACGGGCCGGTGCCCCGACCCCTCCCGCCGGCGCTCACCGCCTGGCGTGGGGGGCGGTGACGGTGTTCGCCGTCTGGTGCGCCCGTCACCGGGCCCGGGTGCTGCTCTCGACCTCCAGCATCCTCTCGCTGCATTCCGGCCCCGACGGGATCGGCATCGCCTACCGGTGCACCTGCGGGTACGAGGGGTTCAATGCAGCCCGCTCGCAACAACGTCCGGGCTGCAAGTAGCCTGGAGTCCATGGAGCCTGCCAGCACCGCCGGTCCCGTCGCCCTGGTCGGAAGCGGAGAGTTCACCCCCGCCATGGCCGCCGTGGACCGGCTCCTCCTCCGGGGCCGGCCGCCCCGGGCGGTGTTCCTGCCCACCGCCGCCGGCCAGGAGGGGGCCGAGCGGATCGGATACTGGGTCCGGCTGGGCCGGACGCACTACGAGGACCTCGGGGTGGAGCCCGTCCCCCTGCTCGTCCTCGACCGGGCTTCGGCCGACGACCCGGAGCTGGCCGCCGAGGTGGAGGGGGCGGGCCTCGTCTACCTGTCCGGCGGCGACCCGGCGTACCTGGCGGCCACGCTGGCCGGCACCCGAGTCGGCGACGCCATCCTGGC
>JBOGFO010000684.1:0-2694 GCA_050743445.1 Acidimicrobiia bacterium | reverse complement strand
GTCCGGCGGCGGGTACGGGAAGTCCTGCGGATCCATGGGCGCCACGCTAGTGGCGGCGGGAGGTGGGGCAGGGGCCCCCGCCGACGCCGCGATGAGCCGCCAGGCGAAGAGCCATGAGCACAGCCCTCACGCTACCGGCGCCGGCCGTACCGCCAGGTAACCTCCCTCGCCATGATCAGCATCGAGGAGTTCCGCACGGAGGCCAAGGCCTTTCTCGACGCTCATGCCGAACCTCGCCGCGAGGTGCGCCTCACCTGGGGCGAGGGCTCCGACGAGGTGTCCCTCTTCCCCGAGCTTTCCCCGGAAGAGGAAGCGGGCATGGTCAAGGCGGCCAAGGAGTGGCGGGCCAAGACCTACGACGCCGGCTTCGGCTGGATCAGCGGGCCGGAGCAGTACGGCGGCCGGGGCCTGCCCCGGGAGTACGAGCGGGTCTGGCAGTCGCTCGAATCCGGCTACGACATCGCCTCGCAGGGCCCCTTCGGCATCGGCCTCGGGATGATCGCCCCCACGATCCTCGCCCACGCCGTCGAGGACGTGAAGCAGCGCTACCTCCCCGCCATGTACCGCGGCGACGTCATCGCCTGCCAGCTGTTCTCGGAGCCGGTGGCGGGCTCGGACCTGGCCGGGATCCAGACCCGCGCCGTCCGCGACGGCGACGAGTGGGTGCTCAACGGCCAGAAGGTGTGGACCTCGGGCGCCCAGTACTCCGACATCGGCGAGATCATCACCCGCACCTCCACCGATCCCGACAGCCGGCACCGGGGCCTGACCATGTTCGTGGTGGACATGCACGCCCCCGGCGTCGAGGTCCGGCCGCTGCGCCAGATGACGGGCGGCGCCAGCTTCAACGAGGTGTTCTTCACCGACGTGCGGGTTCCGGCCAACTTCCTCCTGGGTGATGCGGAGCAGGGCTGGACGGTGGCCCTGACCACGCTCATGAACGAGCGGATGGCGATCGGCGGCGGCTCCATCGCCCCCGGCCAGGGGGTGTCCCAGCGCCTCCAGCAACTGGCCCGCCACCTCGACCGGGCCGCCGACCCCCGGGTCCGCCAGGCCCTGGCCGACATCTACATCCACTCCTCGGTGGCCCGCTTCACCACCATGCGGGCGATGGCCAAGCTCCGGGCCGGGGAGCTGCCCGGGGCCGAGGCGTCGACCCTGAAGCTGGCCCTGACCAACAACCTCCAGCGCATCTCGGACGCCGTCAGCGGGATCCTGGGGCCACGACTCATCGCCGACACCGGCGAGTGGGGTACCTACGCCTGGGCCGACATGCTGCTCGGCGTGCCCGGCCTGCGGGTGGCCGGAGGCACCGACGAGGTGATGCGCAACATCGTGGGCGAACGGGTCCTCGGCCTCCCCAAGGAACCCCGCGGCACCTAGCCGATGGAGTTCGCCGAGGCGGTCCGGCGCCGGCGCATGGTCCGCAACTTCACGCCCGAGCCGGTGGCCCGGGAGACCCTCGACCGTCTCCTCGACCTGGCCCGGCGGGCCCCGTCGGCCGGCCACACCCAGGGCTTCGCCTTCCTGGTGCTCGACGAGCCGGAGCAGGTGGAGCGCTTCTGGGACATCACCTACCCCGCCGGGGAACGGGACGGGTTCCGGTGGCCGGGCCTCTTCACGGCGCCGGTCATCGTCCTGCCCTGCTCGTCGAAGCAGGCCTACCTCGACCGCTATGCCGAGCCCGACAAGGGCTGGACGGACAAGGACGAGACCCGCTGGCCCGTCCCCTACTGGGACGTCGACTGTGCCTTCGCCACCATGACCCTCCTCCTCGGCGCTGTCGACGCCGGCCTGGGCGCCCTGTTCTTCGGGATCTTTGACGGCCTCCCGGAGTTGCGGGCCACCTTCGACATCCCCGAGGCCTTCACCCCCATCGGCGCCGTGGCCATCGGCCATCCTGCCCCCGACGAGCCGTCACCGTCCCTGGCCCGGGGCCGGCGTCCCATCACCGAGACCATCCACCGCGGCCGGTGGTGAATCCCGGCGCATGACACGATGTCGGCGTGAGCTCCGGCGGGACCATCCTGGTGGTGGACGACGAGGAGAACATCGCCGACCTCGTGGAGCTCTACCTGCGCAAGGAGGGGTTCCGGGTCCTCAAGGCGGGCAGCGGCGAGGACGGGCTGGCGGCGGTGCGGCGGGAACGACCCCGCCTGGTCGTGCTCGACGTGGGCCTGCCCGGCATGGACGGGCTCGAGGTGTGCCGCAAGCTCCAGGCTGATGCTGCCTTCGCCGGGACACCCGGCAACCCGGGCGTCCCCGTCATCTTCCTCACCGCCCGGGACTCGGAGATCGACCGGGTGCTCGGCCTGGAGATGGGCGCCGACGACTACCTCACCAAGCCGTTCTCGCCCCGGGAGCTGGTGGCCCGGGTGAAGGCGGTGCTCCGGCGCACCGAGGCTGCCGCGCCGGCGCCGGCGATCATCGAGGTGGGCCGGGCGGAGATCGACCTGGGCCGGCGCGAGGTCCGGGCCGGAGGCGGCGTCGTCGATCTGACCGCCAAGGAGTTCGAGCTGTTGCGCTACCTGGCCGAGCGCCCCGGCCTGGCCCTCTCCCGCCAGCAGATCCTCGACGGCGTCTGGGGCTACGGCTGGTACGGCGACGCCCGCACCGTCGACGTCCACGTCGCCCAGGTCCGCAAGAAGCTGGCCGGGGCGGTGGCCATCACCACCGTCCGGGGCCTCGGCTACC
>JBOGFO010000683.1:0-2037 GCA_050743445.1 Acidimicrobiia bacterium | reverse complement strand
GGCGTGGGCGTCCCCCACGCCGGCGCCGCCCAGGACGAACCCGACAGTGGCGATGACGCAGGCGAGGACGCCGATGGCACGGATCATGGGGGCATTGTCCTCCGGTCCGGCCGTCACCGGGTCGATATCCGACGGCTCCGGCTTCGTGGGGTGGAGGCCGGCAGCCCGTAGGCTTGTTGGTCTATGGACGAGGAGCGCCGCACCGACTCGGGCATCGAGATCCGTCCCGTCTACACGGCGGAGGACCTGGACGGATTCGACCCGGACGAGCGCCTCGGTGCCCCCGGGGAGGCGCCCTACACCCGCGGCGTCTACCGGCAGATGTACCGCTCCCGCTACTGGACGATGCGCCAGTACGCCGGCTTCGGCACCGCCGAGGAGACCAACGGCCGCTTCCACTACCTGCTCCAGCAGGGCCAGACCGGCCTGTCGTGCGCCTTCGACCTGCCCACCCAGATGGGTTACGACTCCGACCATCCCCGGGCCGAAGGGGAGGTGGGCAAGGTCGGAGTGGCCATCGACTCGGTGGAGGACATGGAGCGCCTGCTCCATGGCATTCCCCTCGACGAGGTCACCACCTCGATGACCATCAACTCCACCGCCGCCATCCTGCTGCTGTTCTACGAGCTGGTGGCTGAAGGCCAGGGCGTACCGGCCGGAAAGATCGGCGGGACCATCCAGAACGACGTGCTCAAGGAGTACGTGGCCCGGGGTACCTACATCTACCCGCCCCGGCAGTCGATGCGGATCATCACCGACATCTTCGCCTACTGCCAGGATCGCATCCCCCGCTGGAACACGATCTCCATCTCCGGCTACCACATCCGCGAGGCGGGCTCCACGGCCGTCCAGGAGATCGCCTTCACCCTGGCCAACGGGATCGCCTACGTGCAGGCGGCCATCGACGCCGGGCTCACGGTCGACGAGTTCGCCCCCCGCCTCTCGTTCTTCTTCAACGCCCACAACAACTTCTTCGAGGAGGTGGCCAAGTTCCGGGCCGCCCGCCGAATGTGGCACCGGATCATGACCGAGCGCTTCGGGGCCACCGACGAGCGCTCGAAGCTGCTGCGCTTCCACACCCAGACGGGCGGCTCAACGCTCACCGCCCAGCAGCCCGAGAACAACATCGTGCGCACCACCCTCCAGGCGCTCGGGGCGGTCATGGGCGGCACCCAGTCGCTCCACACCAACGGCTACGACGAGGCCCTCGGCCTCCCCACCGAGCGGGCGGCCAAGATCGCCCTGCGCACGCAGCAGATCATCGCCCACGAGTCGGGAGTGACCGACACCCCCGACCCCCTCGGCGGCTCCTACTTCGTCGAGTCGCTCACCGACGAGGTGGAGGCGGCGGCCTGGCGCTACATCGAGAAGGTCGATGATCTGGGTGGAGCCGTTCCCGCCATCGAGGCCGGCTTCATGCAGGACGAGATCGAGAAGGCCGCCTACCTGTGGACCAAGGCCGTCGACGACGGCGACAAGGTCATCGTCGGGGTCAACCGCTTCGCCGGCGGGGCGGCCCTGGCCGAGGAGGTCCTCTCCGTCGACCCCGCCCTGGAGCGAGGCCAGGCCGAGCGCCTGCGCGATCTGCGGGCCCGGCGCGACGACCCGGCGGTGAAAGCCGCTCTGGAGGACGTGCGCTCCGCCGCCCGGGGAACCCAGAACCTGCTCGTGCCCATGAAGGAGGCGTTGCGGCGCCTCGCTACCCTGGGCGAGGTCAGCGACGTCCTGCGGGAGGAGTTCGGGGTCTACCAGCCCCGCTGAGCATCAGGTGAGGGTGTTCAGGACGGGAGGTGCGGCTGGTCTTCCCGGAGACCCTCGACGAAGCGGTGGAAGGCGATGTGGTCGGACGTGACCGTCTTTTCCTCGTCGCCCTTCCTGACCGCCACCGTGTCCGACGCCTGGGGCCCGTGTCCGATGGTGGCCCGCACCGGCTCCCAGCCCTCCTCGTAGATCAGACGGCGTAGCTCTTCCAGTTCCGGGTCATCGCCCCATCCGGCCATGGCCCGACACAGTAGCCATCGATTTTCAGCCTGCCTT
>JBOGFO010000682.1:0-2464 GCA_050743445.1 Acidimicrobiia bacterium | reverse complement strand
CACGGGTGCCGTCAGCGGGCTCGTCCACAAGTCCCTCCGCGCCATCGGCGACATCGCCGACCGCCTCTCCGACGTGCTCGTCGTCGTGGCCATCGCCCTGGCGGTGGCTACCGCCGTGGCCGCCCTCGTTCTCACCGGCGGGACCTTCGCTCCCATAGCCGTCGCCCTGTGGTCCTTTACCACGGTCACCTTCCAGGCGTCGGCGGTGGCGAAGGCCGTATCGATGGGGTCAAAGGCCACGTCGAAAGCTGTCTTCAACGACTCCGACCTGAACTGGGGGTCGCTGGGAAAGGACGGCGCGCTAGCCCTGGTGGGCGTGTTCGGCGCTGGGAAACTCCTCAAGGGCGGCCAGGGGTTGTTGAGGTCGGCCAAGGGCGTCCTTCCCGCCACCCGCGGAGCAGCTGGGGCCGTCAAGGGGTTGGGAGCGGTCGCCAAGTCGCCTGGTCGCATCCAGCGCTTCGCGGTCTACGCCCGGCGGGTCGGCACCGATGGGTTGGCGAAGGCGAAGCCACTGTTCTTAAAGGGGAAAGAGAAGTGGACGAAACTGATGGGGACAAGCGAGGAGCCCACCGTCCCGGGCATTCTTTCGAAGACGCTCGCCTCCCGCGGGATGTGGAAGGAGTACAGCGAGGATCCACTGCGAATCGTGCGCCCGGTGGAACTGGGTGAGCAGGACTCGGGTTCTGCCGTCGTGGTACCCCTGAAGAAGGCGGCGTGAGACCATGAGCAGCCCCGATGGCTTTCAGCTCCTCGTTCCCACCGCCTGGAAGGTCCTGGGGGCGGGAGCGGTTCCCACCAGTCCGAACAAGGACATGGCCGAGGGGAGCCTCCAGTCAAGTCCGGCTAGCGTCGCCGAGCTCATAGCCGCCGGTACCGAGCCCGCAGGCACGCTCTTCCGGGCCCAGGGAGTCTCCGGCACGGCCGAGACCGGAGTGGCGGTCGGCATCTACGACACAGGCTCCCCGGATTCCCTGAAATTGCTGAGCCAGGCGGTTTCCCAGGCAGCACCCAGCGCGGAAGTGAAGCCCATCGCGATCGCGGAGACGGAGGGTCTGCGGGTGATGTCGCCGCCTGGTGGGAGCCCCGTCGGCACGGAGCGGATCGTGTCCGACTACTGGGTGCCGGTTCCGAGGGCTTCCGGCACCGTCGCCCTGGTGCGGTTCTGGCGGCGGGGTCCCGGCAGCAGTGACGACGTAGCGGCCCTGCACGAGCGCATGGCCGGCTCCTTCGGCTTCATGTTCCCCGCCTACTGGTCCGGGCCCAACCGTCCCTTCGCCCTGAAGATGTACGCAGCGCCAGCGCCGGACGCTCCAGCCGAGGAGGACGGCTGGCGGCTCGCCGGTTGGCGCCTGGCGAACGTCTTCCACACCGCGATGCTGCCGGCCGCCAAGGCCGCCGCCCTGAGTCAGGCCGGTGCCCGACGCGTCGACCGGGTGATGATCCTCGCGGTGTTCCTCGCCTGGCTGGGGGCGCTGTTCGGACTCGTCGCGTTCGAAGGCGGCCCGCTCCTGGCCGGCGGCATGGCGTTGATGGGGTCCTTGGGTGCCGCCCGCAAGTACCGATGGCGGGCGGTTGTCGGGCTCGCCGTCGTGCTGGCCGCCATCCTGGGAGTAGCCCTCGGCATTGACTCCAGGTGACCCACATCATGGAAGGGCTGAGAGGTGACGCCCCTTGCCCGCAGCGCGGATCCCAACACTGACCATGTCACCCGTCACCTCACGAAGGCGTGATGAGACCGCATGGCGCTTGGTTGGCCAACCGCTCCGGATTGCTTCCACATCGCCGTCCCCTGACGTCGAACGTTTCGGCGCGCTCCTGGCCCTCGGCTTGGCATGGACCTGGGTTGAGGCCGCCGGGATAAAGGGGCCATGATCGGGCGGGTGAGCGTCCCCGACGGGTTCACGTTGGTGCTGCCGGATGAGTGGGTCACGCTCGATCTCGATCCGGAGACGGCGGACGTGTCGTTGCGGAAACTGGTAGACGGGTTGGCCCGGAACGACCCGGCGGTGGCCGAGGACAGGAACAAGGTCGAGGCACTGCTGGCGGCCATCGGCGGGGAGGCGACCGAAGAGGGAGCGCTGTTGTGCGCCGCGCGCTTCGACGTCGACGCTGAAGGACGCCCGGTGCAGGCCACGGTGGCGGTGTCCTTCCGCTCGGTCGACGGCTCTTCGGATCCAGAGGCCCTCCTTGCCGATGTCGAGGACGACCTCATCCAGGCGAGGGTGGTCGAACTGGGCTCGGGCCCGGCGCTGCGGGTGACGGAGCAGACCGAAGACGGCTTCGTCTCCCTGGGGGTGCTCGTGCCGGTCCCCGGTGTCGACAGTCGGGTGGCCGTCATCTCCCTGCTCAGCCCGAGCGTCACCCACGAAGCCGAGCTCAACGAGTTCTTCGACGCTCTGGCCGGCACGTTTGCCTTCACCTGGAAGGAAGACGAGGGGGAGACGGCATGAGGGATGGTGGACGA
>JBOGFO010000681.1:0-4136 GCA_050743445.1 Acidimicrobiia bacterium | reverse complement strand
GTGTAGGTCGAGTTCTCCTGCAGCGTCAGCGGCACGGTCGTCGACGTCCCGGACGAACTCACCGCGAGGTCCCACTGGCCGAGCGGGCAGTCGACGTAGGGCGTTTCGGTGCCGAACGCGACGTCCTCCGCCCACACCGGTCCGTTCACCGGCCCGACGTCGGCCGAGGGCACGGCCGGCCCGGCGGCCGGTTCCGCCGCCGGCCTCGGTGAGCCCTTCGACGTGCGCCTGGTGTCGAACGTCGCTCCGGGGGCA
Organism: Acidimicrobiia bacterium; assembly: GCA_050743445.1. Taxonomy (GTDB): domain Bacteria; phylum Actinomycetota; class Acidimicrobiia; order IMCC26256; family BP-133; genus CAWBJP01. The sequence continues at coordinate 3,881 of JBOGFO010000681.1, read as the reverse complement.
TCGGACCGCCAGGTCTACCGGGTGCCCAGGGGCCAGCAGGTCTCGCTCACCGACGTGGTGCTCCAGAACCCGGCGGGTGACGCCGGCGACCTGGAGATCCGCCGCGGCGACGCCGTGATCCTGCGGGTCAATCTGGCCAACTTCCGGGACCTCGACTACCACTTCGTCTCTCCCCTGACCTTCAGGGAGAACCAGGAGCTGGTGATGGCGGTGAGCTGCGCCAACCCGGCCGAGGGGCCGCGCTGCGCGCCGGCCTCCTACTTCGCCGGGTTCACGGCCGCGACGCCGACGGGCTGAGAACCCGTCACAGCGCCGACGCCACCGCCTGCCAAGCGCGGCGGTGGCGTTGGACGTTGCCCGTCCGGTCACCCGTCGCCACCACGATCACGTGCACGCCCCCGGCGGTGAGGGCTTTCTCCACGGCGGAGCCGACGTCGCCAGCCCGGTCGATGCGCTCGGTGGGCAGGCCGTAGGACCGGGCCACGGCGACCAGGTCGAGGCCGTGGGGCGTCCCGAACAGGGCCTCGAAGTCGGCGGGGTCGACGGCGGGCGCCTCCGCCTGGGGCAGGAACGAGAAGATGCCCCCGCCGTCGTTGTCGACCACCACGAGGACGGCATCGAGCCCGCCGCGGGCGGCGAAGGTGAGGCCGGCGGCGTCGTGGAGGAAGGCCAGGTCGCCCATCAGGCCGGCGGTCGGGCCACCGGCGGCGGCCACCCCGAGGACGGTGGAGCCGAAGCCGTCAATGCCGTTGACGCCCCGATTGGCCAGCACCCGCACGCCCGACCGGGGCCGGGCAAAGGCCTCCAGGTCACGCACGGGCATGCTGGAGGCGACCACCAGCGTGGCCCCGGCCGGTAGGCAGTCGTGGACGTCGCGGGCCACCCGGCCCTCGAAGGGCTCACCGGACGAATCGAGGTAGGCGTCGAGGGCGGTACGGGCGCCGGCCTCGGCCCGGTGCCACGCCGCCAGCCATTCCGTGGACGGATATTCCGGTGGGCCGGAAAATCCGTCCACAGATTGGAGAGCCAGACGTTCAGCCAGACCATCCAGCACCAGATCGGCGTCGGCGGCCAAGCGCCAGGAGGCGGTCCGGCCCGGGTCGAGCCAGGCACTGTCGGGATCGACCAGGACCTGCGACACCGAGGCGTCGAGCCAGGCGCCGGCGGCCTTGGACGTCAACGCCGCCCCCAGGCGCAGCACCAGGTCGGGCCGGTGGGCGGCGGCGAAGCCGGGCACCCGCAACAACGCCTCGTAGGCCGACACCATGTGGGGGAAGGGCTGGCGCAGTCCCGAGATCGGGTCGGCCAGGACAAGCCAGCCGGCGGCGACGGCGAAGCGCTCGAGGGTCCCGAAGTCGCAGCCCGCGCCCCAGCCGGCCACCACCACGCCCCGCGCCGCGCCCCGCACGGCGACGGCCAGACGGTCGAGGTCCTCCGCCCCGGGCGTGAGCCGGCCCGGAACGGCGGCGGTCCACGGGCGCCCGTCCGGGCGGCCGCGGACGTCGGGCACCTCGGCGCCGTCCGGCACCAGCGGGTCGCGGAAGGCCAGGTTCAGGTGGACCGGGCCCGGCGGCGGGCCGGTGGCCTCGGAAAAGGCCCGGGCGGCCAGGGGCCGCCAGGAGGCGATGGCCGCCGGATGGTCCTCGGGGGACAGGTCGGCGAAGAAACCGACGGCGTCGCCGTAGAGCTTGATCTGGTCGGTGGTCTGGGGGGCGCCGGTGGCCCGCAGCTCGGACGGCCGGTCCGCCGTGCACACCAGGAGCGGCACCCGGGAGTGGTGAGCCTCCAGGACGGCGGCGTGCAGGTGGGCGGCGGCCGTACCCGACGTGCACAGCACCACCGCCGGGCGCCCCGACGCTTTGGCTGCCCCCAGGGCGAAGAACGCCGCCGACCGCTCGTCGAGGAACACGTGGACCCGGACCCGGGGATCGGCGGCCAGGGCCAACGCCAGGGGCGTGGACCGCGACCCCGGGGCGACGGCCGCGTGGGTGAGTCCGGCCCGGGCCCATTCGTCGACCAGGGCCCGGGCGAGGGCGGTGTTGACGTCACGGCTCATGGCCGGCACCGGGCCCGCCCGGCCCGGAGGCCACGGCGACGAAGTGGCAGGATCGGCCGGTGCGTGTGGTGCTGCTCCATGGCTTCACCCAGGGCCCGGGGTCGTGGGCCGGTCTCGCCGAGCGCCTGCGGGAACGCCACGACGTGGTGATCCCCACCCTGCCGGGCCACGGCGGCGCCGGCGAGGTCAAGGGCACCTTCGAGGAGGAGGCGGCGGCGCTGGCCGAGGGGGTGGGGCGGCCGCCGGCGACGTGGATCGGCTACTCCCTGGGCGGGCGCCTGGCGCTGCGGATCGCCCTCGACCGTCCCGACCTGGTGGAACGCCTCGTGCTCGTGGGCGCCACCGCCGGCCTCGCCGACCCGGACGAGCGTGACGCCCGCCGGAAGCGGGATGAGACGCTGGCCTCGGGCCTGGAACGCAAGGGCCTGGAGGCGTTCCTGACCGGCTGGCTGAACCAACCGCTCTTCAAGAAGCTCCCCAAGGAGGCGGCCGGGCTCGAGGAGCGCCGGACCAACACGGTGGATGGCCTGGCCTCGGTCCTGCGCCGGCTGGGGACGGGCGCGCAGGAGCCGGTGTGGGACCGCCTGGGCGAGCTGCGCATGCCCGTGCTCATCACCGCCGGGGAACACGACAGCAGCTTCGTGTCCCTGGCCTTCCGCCTGGTGGCGGCCATCGGCACCGGGGAGGAAGCGGGCCTGTCCTTCGTTCCCGGCGCCGGCCACGCCGCTCACCTGGAACGCCCCGAGGCCTTCGGCAACATCGTGGAACGCTTCCTCGACCGCTGACCGGCTGGCCGGGAGGCTCACGGGGCGGCCTCGCCGGCGGCGCCCCGGTCGGCGGGCCGGGCAAGGATCCGGATCGAGGAGCCGGACTCGAGCTCGAACTCCTCGAACGGGCTGCCGTACCGGGCCAGGAGCTCCGGGTCGGGCACCGGGCGGCGCACAACGAGCATCCCGTCCACCGGGACGAGCGGGTCGGCGACCACGTCGGCGGCCAGCAGGACGGCCGTGCCCAGCCCGCAGGCGAAGGGCAGCTCGGGAAGGCAGCCGGCCAGCGCCAGCCCGGCGGCCAGCCCCACCGACGTCTCGTAGAGCGACGACACGATGACGGGCACGCCCGCCTCCTCGGCGACGGCCAGGGCGTAGCGGACTCCGCCCAGCGGCTGGGTCTTGACCACCAGGGCGTCGGCGGCGGCCAGGCGGTGCAGCCGGTGGGCGTCCTCGATGCTGCGCACCGCCTCGTCGGCGGCCAGTGGCACGGCCACCCGGCGCCGGAGCCGGGCCAGGTCCTCGAGTGTCTCCACGGGCTGCTCGGCCAGCTCGATGTCGTACTTGTCGAACCGGAACAGGGCGGGCACGGCGTCGTCCAGATCCCAGAAGGCATTGGCGTCGATGCGGATACGGCCGGACGATCCGAGAGCCTCCCGGACGGCCGCCACCCGGTCCAGGTCGGCGCCGGCCGGGTCGGCGCCCACCTTGACCTTCACCGTCCTGATCCCCGCCGCCCGGGCCTCGGCGGCGAGCACGGTCGCCTTCTGCGCCGGGACCGCCGGCACCAGCGCGTTGATCGGGACCCGGTCGCGCACCGGCGCCGGCCACGCTTCGTAGGTCGGCTCCTGGCTGGCGTCCCAGCACCGCACCGGGTCGGAGGGGTAGCCGGGCTGCGGCGACCACTCGCCCCAGCCCGCGGGCCCTTCCACCAGCCCGGCGTCGCGGTGGTCGAGGCCGGCCAGGGGCGCGCGCAGCGGCAGGCGGACGGCGAACGCCCGGCCGGTCATGACATCCACAGGCCGGCGGCAAGCAGGGCCGAGGTCACGAGCTGGAGG
>JBOGFO010000680.1:0-3875 GCA_050743445.1 Acidimicrobiia bacterium | reverse complement strand
GTGCCGTTCCGTCCGTGCCGGTCGCGGCCTCTCCCTCGACGGTGCCGGCGTCGTCGGCCGGATCCCAGGCGGAGAGGTCTTCCAGGCGGGGGTCGTTGGAGAAGACCTCCACCACCGGCTGGCGGATGCCGAGGCGCTTCTGCAGGATCTCGACCTCCTTGTCCTGGTCCCACATCACCAGGCTCACGGCCACGCCCGTCCGGCCCGCCCGGGCGGTCCGCCCGGAGCGGTGGAGGTAGGACTTGTGGTCCTCGGGCAGGTCGTAGTGCACGACGACGTCGATGCCCTCCAGGTCGAGCCCCCGGGCGGCGACGTCGGTGGCCACCAGGGCCCGCACCACGCCGGTGGAGAACTCCCGCATGGCCCGGGACCGTGACTTCTGGGGCAGGTCGCCGTGGATGATCCCGGCGTGGACCCCGGCCCGGCGCAGGTCGGAGGTGAGGCGGTCGGCGCCCCGCTTGGTCCGGGAGAACAGCAGGCAGCGCTCGGAGCCGTTGATGATGGACGCCGCCACCAGCATCTTGTCCATCTGGTGGACCCGGAAGAAGCGGTGCTCCATCTCCTCCACCGTGACCTCCGAGGAGACCACCTCGTGGTGGACGGGATCCCGCAGGTACTTGCGGACGATGTGGTCGACGTCGCCGTCGAGCGTGGCGGAGAACAGCATCGTCTGGGGATGGCCCTGCAGGTGGCGGAGGATCCAGGTGACCTGAGGGGTGAAGCCCATGTCCGCCATCCGGTCGGCCTCGTCGAGGACGACGACGGCCACGGCCGACAGGTCGACCTCGCCGCGCTCCAGGAAGTCGATCAGGCGCCCCGGCGTGGCGACGACGATGTCGGCCCGGGTGCGCAGCACCTGGATCTGGCGCTTGACCGAGTCGCCCCCGTAGACGGTCGCCACCCGCAGGCCCCGGCGGGTGGCCAGGGGGCCGAGCACGCCGGCGACCTGGACGCACAGCTCCCGGGTGGGGACGAGGACCAGCGAGTGGGGGCGGCGGGGCTCCGACGGCTTCGTGGCCTCGATCATGGGGAGGCCGAAGGCGAGGGTTTTGCCCGACCCGGTCTTGGCCTTGCCGCACACGTCGCGGCCGGCGAGGGCGTCGGGGATGGTGAGGGCCTGCACGGGGAACGGCTCGGCGATCCCCTGATCGAGGAGCTCGGTGGCCAGATCGGGGTCCACCCCGAGGCGCTCGAACCCGGAAACCTGCGTCAACATCGTCCTCCTGTAGCGGTGGCGGGTGCCCTGTGGCCTTCCGCCGTATGCACCACCACGAACGAGGACGACCCGCGAGCTCTGTGCTCGCCTTTCCAGGATAGTGGACGGGACGGGGTCCCGGCCCGGACGGGCACGGGACGCCGGGTCGGCGCCCCGTGCCCGCCGGGTGGGCTCAGAACTTCTCTGTCTTGTTCCTCAGAACTTCTCTGGGAACTTCTTCTCGGTGGCGGCGGCGATGGCGTCGGCCGGCTCGTTCATGTGGCTGACGGCCATGCGCAGGCTGGTGGCCATGGCCGGGGCATCCTTCGCCTTCTGGGCGTCGATGACGGCCTTGAGGGTGGTGGCGTGCATCTTGATGCCTTCCTCGACGGCCGCCGCGGGCAGGTTCTCGTTGACGGAGTTCATGGTCTCGCCGAAAGTCTTGGCGTAGGCCAGCAGGTCGGCGACGGCCTTGTCGGCCGCGGCTTTGTCGTCCTTGGCGATGGCCTGGGTGTAGGCCACGAAGGCGGAGATGTGGCCGTTGCTGCGCCACAGACCGTCGAAGGCCTTGCCCACCTCGTCGCCGTAGACCGAGGTCACGCCGGCCACGATGTCGGCGGTGTTGCTGCCGGTCGGGCCGTTGAGGGCGGCGGCGGCGGCCTCGAAGCTGGCGGTGTCGCCCCGCAGGGCGGCGCCGGTGGCGCTGGCGGCCAGGAGGACGTGCTCCCGCAGCAGCGAGGTCAGCGTCGAACGCAGGCCGGACGCCGGCGAAGCGGCGTCACCGTCGAACTTGTCCGGGAACTGCTTGGCGGTGGCGCCGGCCAGGGTGTTCCCCAGCTCGTCCATGTGGTGGTACGCCGCTCGCAGCGACGTGTACACCGCCGCCGCGTCCCCGGCCTTCTGGGCGTCGATGACGGCCTTGAGGGTGGTGGCGTGCATCTTGATGCCTTCTTCGACGGCGGCGGCCGGGAGGTTGGCGTTGACCGAGTTGATGGTCGTCCCGAAGGTCTTGGCGTAGGCCAGCAGGTCGGCGACGGCCTTGTCGGCGCCGGCCTTGTCGTCCTTGGCGATGGCCTGGGTGTAGGCCACGAAGGCGGGGATGTGGCCGTTGCTGCGCCACAGGCCGTCGAAGGCCTTGCCCACCTCGTCGCCGTAGGCGGCGGTCATTCCGGCCACAATGTCGGCGGTGTTGCTGTTGGTCGGGCCGTTGAGGGCGGCGGCATAGGCCTCGAAGGCGGCGTTGTCGCCCCGGAGGGCGGCGCCGGTGGCCAGGGCGGCCAGGTACACGTGCTCGCTGAGCAGTCCGGTCAGCCCGGCCCGCAAGGTGGCGGCACCGGTGGTGGATCCGGTGGCGGCCGTCTGCTCGGCCTCGCCGGCGGCGGCCTGCGTCGAGGTGGTCTCGTCCGCGGCCCCCTCGTCGGGGCTGTCCTCGCCACAGGCCGCTCCCACGAGCGCCATGATGAGGGCCAGACCGATCAGCCCGGTCACCTTCCTACTTCGCTTGAACATTCCTCTGCTCTCCCTTCTCGTCCCGCGTGCGGGTGTCGGTGAGATCTGCGATCTCCGTTGGTCTTTCAGGTCGCCTGCACCTGGCCGCGCATGGTGGCGGGGTGGACGGCGCAGAAGTACGGGAACGTGCCGGCCTCGTCGAAGGTGAACTCGAAGGTGGCGTCCTGGGCGATTTTCCCGGAGTCGAACTTCCCGTCGGGTGCGGTCGTGACGTCACCCGTTCCCTGGGCCACGGTCCCGGACGTCACGGTGTGGAAGCCGGCGTCGGTCTGTTTCCAGGTGACGGTCGTCCCCACCGGCACGGCCAGCGAGTCGGGTTTGTAGGCGATGAGCCTCATCACGACTTCGTTGGCGGCCGGTGCTCCGGTGGTCTCGGTCGTTCCTGCTGCAGTTTCGTTGTCGGTGTCGTTCCCGCCGCAGGCGCCCAGCGCCAGGGCGATGACGGCGAGGACGAGAGATCCCCGCCGGTGGTTTCTGGTGGTCATGTATCTGCCTCCCGGCTTCTCTACGGAGCCAGGCGGATGGCAGATGACTTGGCGGCCTCAGCCTCCGTCGGGTGCGAGCCGGTAGCCGACCCCCCGCACGGTCTGGAGCGCCCGGCGCCGGAAGGGGGTGTCGATCTTCTTGCGCAGGTACCCGACGTAGACCTCGACGACGTTGGAGTCACCCTCGTAGGCCGGGTCCCAGACGTGGTCGAGGATCTCGGTGCGGGTGGCGACCTGACCGGCCCGGCGCAGGAGGAACTCCAGGAGGGAGAACTCCCGGGGGGTGAGGACGATCTCCGTCGTTCCCCGCCAGCACCGGTGGGAGGCGGGATCGAGCCGCAGGTCGCCGGCCGCCAGCACGACCGGCCGCTCCGGGCTGCCCCGGCGGAGGAGGGCCCGGATCCGGGCGGTGAGGACCACGAAGGAGAACGGCTTGGACAGGAAGTCGTCGGCTCCGGTGTCGAGCGCCTCGGCCTCGTCGAACTCGCCGTCCTTGGCCGTCAGCATGAGGATCGGCGTCCAGTTGCCCTCGTCCCGCAGCGTCGAGCAGATGCGGTACCCGTTGACCCCCGGCAGCATGATGTCGAGGACGATGACGTCGTAGGGGTGCTCGTGAGCGAGCCACAGGCCGTCGGTTCCGTCGAGGGCGACGTCGACCGCGAAGCCCTCGGCCTCCAGACCGTTCC
>JBOGFO010000679.1:0-6625 GCA_050743445.1 Acidimicrobiia bacterium | reverse complement strand
ACCGAGAGCAGGGCGGGCAGCACGACGATGGCGCCGACGGCCGCCATCAACACCACGCCCACTCCGGCGTAGGCGAACGACCGCAGGAAGGGCAGGGGGAAGACCACCAGGGCGGCGAGGGAGATGGCCACGGTGAGGGCGGAGAAGGCGACGGTGCGCCCGGCGGTGTAGAGCGACCGGGTGATGGCCTGGTCGGGCTCAAAGCCGTGGCGGAGCTCCTCCCGGTAGCGGGAGACGATGAACAGGCTGTAGTCGATGGCCAGGCCCAGCCCCATGGCCGTCGTGAGGTTGAGGGCGAAGATCGAGACGTCGGTCAGGCTGGTGACGACGCGGAGGACCAGGAACGTCCCGACCACGGCCAGGGCGCCGACGGCCAGGGGCAGGCCGGCGGCGACGACGGAACCGAAGACGAGGACAAGGAGGATGACCGTGATGGGGAACGTGAGGAGCTCGGCCTTCTTCAGGTCCTTTTCGGCCTGGGCCTCGATCTGGTTGAAGATCTCGCCCGCCCCACCGATCCCGATGTCGATGGGCCCCACCGTTCCGGCGTAGTCGGCCGAGAGGCCTTCGGTCGCCTCCCGGACGTCGTCCTCGTCCCCCGGGACCCGACCGAGGACGAGCGCCTGGCGCTCGTCGATGGAGCGCAGGGGGCCACCCAGCGGACCGAGGGCCCAGTAGGACACGACGTTGGTGATGCCCTCCTCGCCGGCCAGCCGCTTGGTCAGCGCCAGCCCGGCGGCCCCGACCGCGGGGTCGTCGACCGTGCCCGAGCGGGCGGTGACGAGGAACACGAGGTTGGGTGTGCCGGCGGCGAAGCGGTCCTCGAGGATCACGGCGGCCCGGGCCGACTCCGACGCCGCGTCGGTGAATCCGCCCGACGACAGGCGCTTCTCCACCCCGCCCCCGAGGACGCCGGCGACGGGGAGGAAGAGGAGCGCGAAGCCCAGGACCCACCACCGCCCCCGCGTGACGAGCCTCCCGAGCGCCCGCATGGTCAGTGCCCCCTTCCTTCGAGCAGCGCGATGGCTTGGCGCTCGATGCCGCCCAGGCCGAGGCCGGTGGCCGTGCCCAGCGTTTCCTCCAGAAGGCTACGGGCCCGTTCGGCGTCACCGGGGGAGCCTCGCCGCAGGAGCATCCGGGCCCGCTCGAGGTGGGTGCGGGCCAGCCAGGCGGGGGCGGTCATCCGGGTGTGGGCCGCCTCGGCAGTGGCGAAGTGCGTCTCGGCCTCGTCGAAGCGGGCGAGGGTGGTGGCCAGCACACCCAGGTAGTACGCGACCGACCCGCCGTAGGCGGCCGTGAGGGCGGCGCTCTGCTCGGCGTAGGGGGAGAGCAGGTCGAAGAGGGCCGCGGCCTTGGCGCGGTCGTCGAGCCGGACCGCGGCGACGGACGACGCGGTCAGGGCGAACAGCCAGGTGGGCTCGACCGGAAGGACCGAGAAGCCGTCGCGGCCGAGCCACTCGAGCATGGCCCGGGCCTCGTCGAGGCGGTCCGACTCACAGTGGACGACGGCGAGCAGGCCGGCGGTCAACCCGAAGCTGGGATGCTCGGCCCTCAGGGCGAGGAAGGTGTCCTCCAACTCCTCCAGGCGGCCCTGATCGGATCGCAGCATGAACATCTGGGAGGCCCAGTACAGGTGGCCATCCGGCTGGCCGGTTGCATCGGCCATCTCTTTGGCCTTCTGGATGTCGACCTCGGCCTCGGCCAGATGACCTTCGTTCATCAGCATCGTCGCCTGCGTGAACGCCGAGAACCAGTGGAGGGTCGGCTGGGCGAGTTCCCGGTCCAGAGCCTGCACCCGGTCGAGGGCGGCGCGGGCGCCCTCCCCATCGGCGGACTCGAGCGAGACGCGCAGCCGGTAGTACCACCCCCAGGCCAGCGTGAACGAGTCGCCCAGCGCCTCGGCGGCGGAGATCAGCTCATCGATGTTCGCTCTGCGTTCCGCCAGGGTGGACGGGGCGGCCAAGGCCATGAAGCGCTGAGCCAGGACGTTGACCAGGGCGGCGGGATCCCGCGTCCGCCGCGCCGTCGCCAACGCCTCGTCGGAGATGGCGATCCGGCGCTCGAGGTCGCCGGAGTAGGTCAGCTCCAGCGCCAGTGCAGCCAGCAGGCGGGCCCGGGTGACGGCATCGCCTTCCCCGACGAGGTCCAGGGCCTGCTCCAGGACGCTCACCCGTTCGGCGTCGACCCTGGCGACAGCACTCATCCACTGGCCGCGCAGGTTGGCCAGGGCGGCCCGGGCCATGAGGTCACCGTCGCCGTGCTGGCCGGCCAGATGGGCCGCGTCGAGGAGCGTCTGGCGGTAGCCGGGCTCGCCGGCCCGACGCTGGGCCTCCCCCAGGGCGACGAGCAGCTCACCTCGCTCCTTGTCTTCGGCGTCACCGCGCACCTCCAGCAGCTCCAGGGCCTGCGAGTACCAGGTGACCGCCTCGTCGTTGGCGAGCTGGGCCAGGGCGCGGTCCCCGGCCCGCCGGGCGTATTCGATGGCCTTGTTCGCCTCCGCCGTCGGGGCCGCGGCCCGGGCCCAATGGTGGGCGAGGGCGGGAAGCTGGTCGTCGAGGCCGCGGGCGTGGAGCACCTCGATCGCCTCGGCGACCTGGCGGTGGAACGCCACCCGGCGGGCACTGCTCAGCTCGTCGTAGAGGGTGGCCCGCACCAGCGCGTGGGCGAAGCGGTTCCGGGGCTCGGGGGCGGGGACCTCGACGACGAGCCGGGCGGCCACCGCTTCCTCCACCGCGGTCAGCACGCTCTCCTCGGGGAAGCCGCCGGCGTGGCGGACGACCGCCGGCTCGAATTCGAGACCCACCACCGAGGCGAAGGCGAGCACCCGGTTGGTGGTGTCCGACAGGCGCGAGAGGCGCCGGCCCACGACGTCGCGGACCCCGTCGGGAATGCCGAGGTCCTCCACCGGGGCCGACGTCGTCCAGCGACCGTCGCGCTGTTCGAGGGCGCCCGACTCGAGCAGATGGCGGAGCACCTCGGCGACGAAGAAGGCGTTGCCGTCGGTCTCGGACCAGATGGCCCGGGCCAGGGCGTCGCCCTCCTCGCCCAGCTCGTGCCCGGCGGCGGTCTCGAGGAAGGCGTTGATCGCTGGTGTGTCCAGGCCGGAGAGGGGGATCCGTTCCACGCCGCCGTCGCGGCGCAGATCGGCGAGGAGCTCGGGCAGGGGATGGCCCCGCCCCATGTCGGTGTCGCGGTAGGTGGCGACGATCAGCAGGCGCGTCGGGTCGGGACCGCGTAGCACGTGGCGGAGCAGAAGCAGGGTCGGCTTGGCCGCCCATTGGAGGTCATCGAGGACGAGCAGGACGGGCGACGCGGCCGAGACCTCCGCCAGCCAGGAGCTGATGGCGGCGAAGAGCCGGTAGCGCTCGGTCTCGGGGTCGGAGCGCATCGGCCCGGGGAGGCCGGAGACGAGGTCGGGCAGTTCCGGAACCAGCCGGGTGAGCTCCCCCGCGTGCCGGCCGAACCGGTGGTCCGGCGCGCTGAGCACATAGTGGCGGAGCGCTTCCACGAACGGTTGGTAGGGCACGCCGAGGTCCTCGTCGCACCGGCCGCCGAGGACCACGGCCCCCTTCTCGTGGACGGCATGGGCCAGATGGGCGGCGAGCCGGGTTTTGCCGATGCCCGGTTCGCCGGCCAGCAACGCCAGCCGGCGGTCTCCGGCGCTCGCCTCCTTCCAGAGCTGGGTGAGGTGATCGAGCTCCGCCTCCCGGCCGACGAAGACCCGGCCCACCGAGGCCAGGAGCGGGGGCAGGACCAGGGTCGGGCCCGCCTCCGGCTCCCACGCCACCTTGTACGCCGCCACCGGCTCGGGGAGCCCCTTCAGCCCCAGCATTCCCCGGTCGGTGAAGGTGGCCGTGCAGCGCCCGGCGGCGACGGCCCGGACGAGGCCGGTGGCGAGGATCTCGCCCGGTCCGGCGGTGGCGACCAGGCGCGCCGCCTCCACCACCGGGGTGCCGAAGACGTCGCCCCCTTCCGAGGTGACGTCCCCGAGGGCCACCCCGACCCTGATCTCCAGCGGCACGGAGACCCGCCGGGCGTGGCGGGCGCTGGCGTGCTGGAGGGCGACGGCCGCCTCGACGGCATCGGAGGCGGCCCGGAACACGGCCATGACCCCGTCCCCGGTGTTCTTCACCTCCTGGCCGTGGTGGGCCCGGACGGCCTCGCCGAGGGCGGCGAAGTGGCCCCGGCGCAGTTCATCGAAGGCCCGGTCCCCGAGCGTGGTCATCATCTCGGTCGAGGCCACGAGGTCGGTGAACAGCACCGCCACGAGGTCGCTCGGGCTCATCGCCTCGCCGCTTCGACCAGTGCTTGGATCTCCGGCAGCTGGGCCCGGGCGGCCCGTTCCCCTTCGGCCACGAAGGCGTCCGCCTGGCTGAAGTCGAAGCTGGAGGCGGCGTAGACCTGGGGCCGGATCACGACATCCACCAAGGGGATCTGGGCCTTGATCATCTCCCGCTCCATGGAGGAGAGCATGCGGGACATGATCTGGAGGAGATGCGGGGTGCGGCCGGGGCCGCCCGGGCCCTTGCCGAAGATCTCCTGGCCGGCCACCGTCGATCCGATGACGGACCGCAACCCCGCCTCCCGCAGCACGCTGGCCGGCATGGGGTTGACGACGGCGCCGTCGATGAGCCGCCGCCCGTCGTGGGGCCAGGGGTTGAAGGCGCCGGGAATGCTCATGGAGGCCCGCAGGCCGTCGGCCGCCTTGCCGTCGGCGATGACGACCTCCTCTCCCGTCTCCACGTCCGATGCCACCGCCCAGAACGGGACGACGGCGTCGGAGAAGCTCCGGCCCCCGAGCCAGAGGTCGAAGAGGTTCCGGAGCTTGACGCCCTTGAACAGGGCCGAGCGGGGGAGGAGGTTCACGTCGAAGCGGCGGAACTGGGTGTTGCGGGCCATCTCCCGCATCCAATCCAGCATCTGGTCCTCGGCGATGCCGAAGGCGAGGCCGGCGGCCACGATGGCCCCTCCGCTCGTGCCGGCCACAGCGTCGATCTCGATGCCCGCCTCCCGCAGGACCCGCAGGACGCCGATGTGGGCCACGCACTTCGAGCCCCCGCTGGACAGCGCCAGGCCCACGGCCCGTCCCGAGACCCAGCGGCCGCAGCGCCGCAGCGACACGCCCGAGCCGTCGCAGCGCAGCACGCGGTGGGGGAGCCCGGGCCGCATGGCCCAGCCGGGATGGTCCCCGAAGGAGATGAGGTGCTCGGCGAGCTCGGCCGCGGCCCGGGCCTCGTCGGTCACCTGGGGCGGGAGGACGAGGAGGAGCTTGTCGAGGTCGTCCACCTGCTGGGACCGGTAGCCGGCGATGGTCTCGGCGTTGATCCGCTGGCCGTCGATCACGCTCACCTCGGACGGCAGGTTGGCGGGGGAGGACGCTCCGGGGAGGACGAGGACCCCCACCCGGCCGGTGGTGTCCTCCACCAGCACGCGGGCCAGGTCTCCCGCCCCCCGGCCCCACACCGCCCCGTAACGGGTGAGCGGTGGCGGTGCGATGCGCCGGTTGGTGGCCACCAGCCGCCGGCCCAGCTCCCGCGAGAGATCGAGGGCGATGGCGGGGTACCGGTCGAGGAGGTCGTCGAGATCCTCCCGGGACAGGGCCAGGAGCTCGCTGTCGGTCACGGCGAGGAGGGTGGCGGAACGGGGTTCGTCGAGGAGCAGCCCGAGCTCCCCCACGAAGCTGCCGGGACCGAGCGAGGCCAACGGTTCCTGATCGTTGTGGGGGGTGTGGTCGCCTTCCAGCACCACGTCCACCTGACCGGAGCGGACGAGATACATGGACCCCGACGGCTCCCCCTTGCGGAACACGACCTCGCCCCGGGAGAACGGCTCCAGCTTCAGCCGGTCGGCGATGGCTTCGAGCGCGGCGGCGGGAAGGTTCCGGAAGAATGGGATCGCCCGCAGCTGCTGCTCGAGCACGGCGGTGCTACTTCCGCTCGTCGAGGTTCCGGAGGCGGCGGGCCATGCCGGCCAGGAGCTTCCTGGTCATCCGGGGCGCCTCGTCCAGGACCTGCTCGAAGTCCCACTGCGACAGGACGATGATCTCCATGGCGGTGACGGCGGTCACCGTGGCGTCCCGGAGTCCCTGGTCGAGAAGGGCCAGCTCGCCGAAGAAGTCCCCCGGGTCGAGCACCGCCACCCGCTTGCCTTCCCGGGTCACCTCGGCCTGGCCGGCGAAGACGACGAAGAACTCGTACGCCCCCTGCTGCTCCCGGATGATCACCTGGCCGGCGTCGACCTTGATCTCGCTGGTCCGCTTGGCCAGGTTCTTGAGCTCCGTCTTGTTGCAGGCCGAGAAGAGCGGCACGTGGGCCAGCTGTTCGATGTACTCGTTGCGTCGGCTCATCCCCGGACCTCCGTGACCGTGCTCAGGATTCCCAGAAGAGGGCCATCGCGCCGAGAAGCTCGGCCTGGCGCCCGTCGATCGGTATTGCGCTGATCGTGATCCGGCGGGTGACCCCGTCGAGGCCTTGGATCCATATGGTCTGCTGGTCGGGTTGACGATCCCGCACGGCGATGGCCAGCGGGAGCCGTTCGGGCGGAAGGGGGTCGCCCTGTGCGTCGGTGGGTGTCCACATCCGGCCCCACAGCTCGAGGGGCAGCTGGCCGGTCTCCTCGTAGCGGT
>JBOGFO010000678.1:0-5048 GCA_050743445.1 Acidimicrobiia bacterium | reverse complement strand
TCTGAGTCGGGACGGCGGGACTTGAACCCGCGACCTCAGCGTCCCGAACGCTGCGCGCTACCAAGCTGCGCTACGTCCCGATGGGCCGAGTGTAACCGACGGTTCCCGACGGGCACTCAGGCCGATTCGGGCTCCGGGAGCGCCGCTTCGACCTCGTCGTCCTCGTCCTCTTCGGCCTCCTCGGCGGCCCGGCGGGACTCCTCGGCGGCGATCAGGTTCTTCACCACCCGCCGGAGAGTGCCGGGATCGAAGGGCTTCACCAGGACGGCGTCGGCCTGCGCACTGCGGGCCAGGAACTTGTCCGCTTCCCGGTCGAGGAGCAGGAGGACCGGCACGTGGGGTAGGCGCCCACCCGACTCCTCCAGCCGCAGGTCGATGCTCACGGCCATCCCGCCCATGTTGGCGATCTGGAGGTCGACCACCACGAGGTCGGGCCGGGTTTCGCCGACCACCCGGCGCACGTCCTGGCCCCGGGCCACTTCGATGACCTGGAAGCCCGGGTTCACCAGGGCGGCCTTCACCTGGTCCCGGACCCATTTCGCATCGCTGGCGGCCACAACCTTCGGCACAGCGGCGAAGCTACCCGACGAGGTGCCGGCCGACGGCCAGCAGGCCGGAGAAGTCGCACACCTCCGTGGGCAGGAGCGGGACCCGGACCACGGGAACGTCGCCCACCTCCTGCTCCAGCCCGGCCAGGTTCCGGCGTTCCCGGCCCGCCTGCTCCGAGAAGTCGGCCAGGTTCTCGTACAGCCGGGCCAGACGGGCCTGGCCGTCGGGATCACCAACTGACGCCGCCGTTGCGGCCAGGCTCTCGGCCCGGGCCCGCAGCTCCTCGGGTGGCTCCTCACCGAACGTCGGGTGGATCCGGTTCACCACCAGGCCGTCCACACCCAGGCCGACCTGGCGCAGCCGGCGGGAGAAGAAGCCGGCTTCGGAGATGGCGTCCCGGCCCGGAGACGTGATGAGCACGAAGGCCGTATTCGGGTCGGCCAGCAGCTCGGTGACCTTGCGGGCCCGCTGGCGGAACCCGTCCTCCATGCCCTCGAAGGCCTGAAAGAACGCCACCAGGTCGTCCACCACCTCGGAGCCGATCACCTTGGCCACGGTCCGGAAGAAGGTGACCAGCGCGAGGTTGGCGACCTTGAACGACGCCCGGGTGGGGGCCATAACGAGGCGGAACAGCCGGTTGTCGAGCAGCCGGGTGAGCCGGGCGGGGGCCTCGATGAAGTCCAGGGCGTGCCGGGTGGGGGGCGTGTCGACGACGATCAGGTCCCAGGCCCCCTCCTCGTGCAGCTCGTGGAGCTTCTCGGTGGCCATGTACTCCTGGGTCCCGGATAGGGCAGAGGAGATGTTGCGGTAGAAGCGGTTCTCCAGGATCCGCTCGCCCTGGTCGGTGTCGGCCGCGTACTTCAGCACCAGGTCGTCGAAGGTCGACTTGGAGTCGAGCATGAGCGCCGAGAGGCTCCCGCCGGGAGCGGCCTCGCCGTCGGGGTCCCACAACGCCGGCTCGATCAGGGAGGCGTGGTGGGTGAGGGTGTCGAGGCCGAGGGCATTGGCCAGGCGCCGGGCCGGGTCGACGGTCACCACCACCGTGTTCCGTCCCCGCCGGGCGCCTTCGACGGCCAGGGCGGCCGCGGTGGTGGTCTTGCCCACCCCGCCGCTGCCGCAGCACACCACGATGTGGTGGTCTCCGGCCAGGTCGGCCACCCCCGTCATGGAGTGGTTGCCACCGCCTCCAGACCTTCGGTCACGGCCTCGGCCAGGACGACGAGCTCGGTCGGCCCGAGCTCGGCGGTGAAGAGGAAGGGCAGGCGGACCTGGGGCAGGGCGAGTGTGGCCTCCAGGCGTTCGAGCTGGGCCACCTGCAGGGCCCGGCGGCGGGTGTGGAACTCGGCCGCCAGGACCAGGTGCTCGAGCTCGGAATCGGGCACGTCGACCCCGGGGGCGGCCGCCGCCGCCCGGATGCCCTCCGGTTCGGGGTCGAGGGACCGGTCGGCGTACAGCCCGTTGACCACCAGCGGGGCGAGGCTGAGGCCGGCGGAGCCGATGAGGACCCGGGCCGTGTCCACCGTCTCGTTGACCGGCGTCTCCTCGGGCAGGGTGACGAGCATGACCCGGGCCCGGTCGGCGTCGGTCAGCATCTCGGTCACTTCCATGGCCTGGGTGAGGACGGGACCGACCCGCACGGCGTCGAGCAGCCCCTTGGGGGAGAGCAGGAACGTGACCGCATGGCCGGCGGCCGGCCCGTCGACCACGATCACGTCGGCCACCCCGGCCCGCTGCAGGGCCTTGACCTTGCCCAGCACCAGGATGTCCTTCATCCCCGGGACGGCGGTGGAGACCATGTCGATGGCGCCGGTGGACGTGAGCCGGCGGGACAGACGGCCCAGCCCGTGGTCATCGAGGTACTCCATCAGCGCCTCATCGGGGGCGATGGGCAGCACCTTGACGCCCGGAAGGGGCTCGAACTCCCGGTCCTCGAGGCTGGGACGGCCGAAGGTGGCGGCCAGGCCGGACTTGCCCTCCAGCTCCACCAGCAGCGCCGACCGACCGGCCCGCGCGGCCGCCGTGGCCAGGGCGGCCGCTACCGTCGTTTTGCCCACGCCGCCCTTGCCCGCCACGATGATGACCCGGGACGACGAGCACAGCTCAGCCAGCTCCATCGCCCCTCATGCTACGGGACCACCTCTGCGCCGCTTCCTCGCCGCCCTCATGCTCCTCACTGCCGTCTGGTCGCCGGCCGCCCCGGCGCGGGCGGCCGAGAACGAGGACCGGCACATCGAGGTGGTCCAGGTGGAGGGCGCCATCGATCCGGCGGTCTTCGACCTCATCACCAGGTCCCTGACCCGGGCGTCCCGGGCCGGTGCCAGCGTCGTCATCCTCCAGATCGACTCGGACGGCGCCCTCGGCACCGACCCGGCGGCCCTGGTCCGGGCCGTGCGGGAGTCCACCGTGCCGGTGGTCGTCTGGGTGGGCCCCCGGGCCGCGGCCCGGGGCGTGGCCGCCATCCTGGTCCGGGAGGCCGGGCTCGCGGCGGTGTCCCCCGGGGCGACGGTCGGCCCCGAGCGCCCGGCCCGGCTCGACTCGACCTCGAGCGGCCCCGCCGGCGCCGCCGCGGGGCGTCGCTTCCAGGGCCAGGCAGCGGTGGAGGCGGGGGTCGCCGACTTCCCCGCCCCCACCCTCGGCGACGTGGTGGTGGAGCTGAACGGACGCACGGTCCGGACCGGCGACGGCGAGGTGACCCTGTCCACCACCAAGGTCGTCGAGACCGACGACGGCCCCCGCCAGACGGCCAACCAGCCCGTCCGGTTCCGGAAGCTGTCGGCCCTGGCCGGCGTCCAGCACGCCCTGACCAGCCCGGCCATGGCCTACCTGCTGCTGATCGTCGGCCTCGCCCTGATCATCTTCGAATTCTTCACCGTGGGGGTGGGCCTGGCCTCGCTCGTCGGTGCCGCCTGCCTGGTCGGGGCCTTCTTCGGCTTTTCCCACCTGCCCGCCGCCTGGTGGGCGGTGGCCGCCATCCTGCTCTCCGCCTTCGGGTTCGCCGTCGACGTGCAGGCCGGTCACCTGGGCTTCTGGACCGGGGTCGGGGTCCTCGGCCTGCTGGCCGGCTCGCTCGGCCTCTACGGCGGGTCTTCCCGCCTCGACCTGGCCTGGTGGCAGGTGGCCCTCGGCGTGGTGAGCCAGAGCGTGTTCATGCTCTCGGGGATGACGGTGGCCGTCCGCAACCGGTTCTCACTGCCCACCGTGGGCCGGGACTCGATGATCGGCGAGGTCGGGGAGGCCCGGACGGATCTGGATCCCGACGGCGTGGTGGTCGTCCGGGGCGCTCCCTGGCGGGCTCGCACCAATCGCGGCCGTCCCGTCCCCCGGGGCGGCCCGGTCCGGGTGGTGGCGGTCGACCAGCTCGTCCTGGAGGTCGAATCGGACACTTCGGACAGTGCTCCATGACTGCTGGTTAAGAGCGCACTTCCGGTCTTGTTTCCGCTGGTCGGGCCGGTATAGCGTCCCGCCGCGAAGGTTCTGCCCTGACCCCCGATTCGAAGGACAAACCTTGGGTACCCGCACGCTGAACGAGGTGTGGCAGCTCCGCGCCTTGTGCCGCGGTCCGGACTCGTCGCTGTTCTTCCCTCCCAGCCACTTCGAACGCAAGGACGAGAAAGAGGAGCGGGAGGCCCACGCCAAGGCCATCTGC
This sequence comes from Acidimicrobiia bacterium, assembly GCA_050743445.1. GTDB lineage: Bacteria > Actinomycetota > Acidimicrobiia > IMCC26256 > BP-133 > CAWBJP01. The sequence goes on along the minus strand of JBOGFO010000678.1, from coordinate 853 downwards.
CGCACCTGCTCGGTCAAGCGGGAGTGCCTGGAGTACGCGCTTCGCATACGAGAACCCCACGGCATCTGGGGCGGTCTCAACGAGTTGGAACGCAAAGCGCTGATGACCGTCCGCGCCGGCTAGCTGCTAGCCGGACCGGGACGCTCCCTCGGCCTTGGGGCCCGGGAAGCGTTCGTCGCCGCGCCGGCGCGTCACCCCTTCCGAGTCCATGCGGGCGAGGAGGGCGAGCACGTACTTGCGGGACGATCCGAGCAGGTCACGGGCCTGGGCCACCGTGAGCGAGCCGTGTTCGGCCAGGCCCCGGCGGACGATCTCCCGGGCCTGCTCCACCGCTTCGGCGGTGAACACCAGCCCTTCCACGTCCACCAGCAGGCCTTCCCGGACCAGCCCCCGGACGATCTCGGGGCGGGCGCCCAGCTCCGAGGGGCCCGGCGGGGCGAAGGGGTCCTTGCCGAGGGCCTCGAGGACCCGGAGGGCCTCGGGTTCCTCCGACACCCGGGCCTGGTGGGTGGCTGACCGCACCCGGCCCTGCTCGACGACCAGGCCGGCGACCCCCTCGAGGGCGGCTTTGACCTGGGCCGGATCGAGCCGGAGCCCGGGCGCGAGGAGGGTGATCTCCAGGCCGGGCTCGAGGGGATGGCGCCGGTGATGGTCGGCCACCGCCTCGGCTGCCCGCCGGCGGGTCTCCTCCAGGGCGCCGGCCGACACCAGCCAGCCGGCCAGGCCCACCGCCTCGCCGGCGGAGACCAACTCCCGGGCGATGCCCTCGGCCCCGGCCGCGTCCACGCCGGCCAGGCGGACGAGCTCCGCCGGCTTGAGCCACGGCCGGCCGGCGAGCAGCCGGGGCCCGAGC
>JBOGFO010000677.1:0-2607 GCA_050743445.1 Acidimicrobiia bacterium | reverse complement strand
CTCGCCGAGGTGCCGGTCGAGATTGACGGTCGGCACGACCAGCGGCCCGACGGCCGCCGGGGTCAGGTCGACGGCGGTGATCCCCGCCTCCCGGTAGTGGGGCGCGGCGCCGGCGTGCACCCGGGCGGTGGTGGCCTCGAACAGCAGCTCTACGCCGAGGTCGCCGGCCCGGTCGAACAGCCAGTCGATCCCCGCCGCCGAGGTCTGGAGGCCGAGTTCGGCCCCCCGGGCGAGGCCCTCGCTGTCGGGGTCGATGCCGACCATGGCCACGGGCTCGAGCACCGGCGAACGCTGCAGCTTCATGAGCAGGTCGGTCCCGATGTTGCCGGAGCCGACGATGGCGCAGGGCACCTTCACGTCGCTCTTCTCCTCTCTCAGGTCATGCGGACCGTGACCGGCCCGAGCCGGTCGAACTCCGCCCGCACCACGTCGCCCGGATCAGCCGGGAAGGCGGCGTGGAGGGCGCCGGTCATCACGAACCGGCCCGCCTCCAGCGTGACGCCGTAGGGGCCGAGGGTGTTGGCCAGCCAGGCCACGGCCTGGATGGGGTTGCCCAGGGCGGCGGCGCCCGCCCCGGTGCTCACCAGCTCCCCGTTGCGGGTGATGACCATCCCGATGAGGCGGACGTCGATGCCGGTGATGGGGACGAGCTGGGACGAGAGCACCACCGCCCCCGAGGAGGCGAGGTCGGCGATGGTGTCGGGCAGCTTGATCTTCCAGTCCTCGATGCGGGAGTCGACGATCTCGATGGCCGCCGCCGCCCCGGCGATGGCCCGGGACGCCTCCAGGGCGGTGACCCCGGGACCGCGCAGCGGCCGGTCGAGCATGAGGGCGATCTCCGCCTCCACCTTGAGCTGGATGAAGCGGCTGACCTCGACGGCCGCGCCGTCGTCCACCACCCCGGAGGCGAACACGGGGGCGTAGTCGGGCTCGTCCACACCCATCATCTGCTGCATGGGCGCCGAGGTGAGGCCGAGCTTGTAGCCCACCACCCGGTCCCCTTCGGCCAGCAGCAGGTCGCACAGCTCGGACTGCACGGCGTAGGCGTCGGCGACGGTGATGTCGGGGTGGGTGGTGGTGAGGGGTGGCAGCGGCGTGCGGGTCCGGGTCGCCTTGTAGAGCGCCTCGGCCGTGGCCTTCACATCAAGAGTCACGTGACCTCCCTCCGGGAGGTTTCCCGGTATCCGAGCCGGCGGGACACGTCGCCCGCCGCTTCCATTACGACGCCGGCGAACCGGCGCAGCGAGCCACCATCGAGACGCATGGCCGGCCCCGCCACCGACAGGGCGGCGACCACCACCCCGGAGGCGTCGCGGACGGGGGCGGCCACCGAGGCCACCCCCATCTCCACCTCGTTGGCGTTCTCGCCCCAGCCCCGGCCCCGCACGTCGGCCAGTGCCTGCCGCAGCAGGCCGTGGTCGGTGATCGTGTAGGGCGTGCGGGCATCGAGCACCCAACCGTCGAGCAGGGCGTCGAGCTCCGCTTCCGGCAGGTGGGCCAGCAGGACCTTGCCCGTGGACGTGCAGTGGGCCGAGTTCCGGTGCCCCACCCGGCCGAACAGGCGCACGGTGTGGCTCGACTCGAGCCGTTCCACGTAGACGACCTCCCGGCCGTCGAGGACGGCCAGCTGGACCGTCTCCCCGGTGCGGTTGCGGACGTCCTGGAGCGAGGGGAAGGCCGCCTCGTGGAGATCCAGGTGCACACCGACCAGGGCGCCCAGCTCGTAGAGCCGGAGCCCCAGGCGGTAGCGGCCCGTCTCGGAGTTGTGGTCGAGCAGCCCGCCGGCGGCGAGGGTGGTGCACAGCCGGTGGACGGTGCTCTTGCCCACCCCCAGGCGCCGGGCGAGCTCGGAGACGCCGAGCTCCCGCTCGGTGGCGCTGAAGCAGTCGAGGACGCGCAAGGCGTTCTGGACCGAGGAGAGGAGCTGGGTGCCTTCCCCCACCGTGCTCATGGCCGCCACTGCACCTCGGCGAGCACCTCGCGGGCGTGGCCCTCGGCCAGGGCGGCGCCGGCGTGGAAGGCGTTGTGGACCGACAGGCCGGCGCTGGGCGAGGCCGTCAGGTGGTAGAGCCAGTGGGTGAGCCCGAGCGCCTGGCGCACCTTGTCACCGGCCGAAGCATCCTGGACGCCGCCGGTCAGGGCTCCGAGCGCGGGGAGCACCACCGGGTCGTAGAAGCGGATACGCCACCGCAGCCCGCCCACGTCGTCGTTGGCCTCCACCTCCACGCCCTGGACGGGCGGAAGCTCCTGGCCGGTGGCGATGAGATGCAGGTCGCCGGCCCCGACGGCCAGCACCGAGAACTCGCCCCCGGCCCGCAGGGGAAGCGAGCGGGCCACCGCCGGGTCGAGCTGGGCGGCGGCCGAGAGGTAGGCCCGGTGGATCGTGGCGACGTAATCCGCCACCGCCTGGCGCATTCCTTCCGGGCTGCTCATCCGGGTCGCCATGTTCTCCGATTGATGTTCCGTTATGCGGGACGGCGGTCTTGCATGCGGGATGATCCTCGCGTACTCTCCCCCCACCACGCAAGGAGGGACCGCATGGGGATCTTCCGCCTCGCCCACGTCGACCTGCGGGTTCCCGACCTCGACCTGGCCACGGCCTACTAC
>JBOGFO010000676.1:0-7406 GCA_050743445.1 Acidimicrobiia bacterium | reverse complement strand
CCTGCTCTACCACGGCGACCTGCACGCCGCCCTCCGCCGGGCGCTTCAGGATGGTCTGCGGGCCCCGGACGGGCGGGCCCTGGAGGGCCTGCGCCAGCTGCTGGAGCGCATCGCCCGGCGCCGGCGGGAGGAGCTCGAGCGTCACGAGCTGTCCGGCCTGACGGCCGACATCGCCCGGCGCCTGGACGAGATCGTCGACCAGGAGCGGGCCGGCCTGGACCGTCTCCCCGAGGCGGAAGCCGGCCGCCGCCATCAGCAGCTCGACGAGCTGCCCCCCGACCTGGCCGGCCGTTTCCGGGGCCTTCAGAACTACGACTTCGCCGACGCCGAGGCCCGGCGCCGCTTCGAGGAGCTGAGCGAGGAGCTGCGCCGCCAGCTCCTCCAGAACCAGTTCAACCGGCTGGCCCAGGGGATGGGGGATCTGACTCCCGAACGCATGGCGGCCATGAAGGACATGCTGGCCGAGCTCAACCAGATGTTGGCCCAGCGGGAGCGGGGCGAGGAACCGGACTTCGCCGGGTTCATGTCCCGCCACGGCCAATTCTTCCCCGGCAACCCGCAGAGCCTCGACGAGCTGCTGGAACAGATGGCCCGGTCCAGGGCCCAGATGCGGGCCCTGCTCAACTCCATGACCCCCGACCAGCGCCGCCAGCTCCAGGAGCTGGCCGAGGCCCTCATGGCCGACCTCGACCTGGCCTGGCAGATCGACGAGCTGGGCCGGCATCTCCAGGGCGCCTTCCCCGATCTGGGTTGGGACGAGCGCTACGACTTCTCCGGCTCCGACCCTCTCGACCTGGCCGGAGCCCCCGGCGTGCTCGAACGCCTCGGCGACCTCGACGAGCTGGAACACCTGCTGCGCTCGGCCAGCTCACCGGCCCAACTGTCCGAGGCCGACGTGGACCGGGCCCGGGAGTTGCTGGGCGACGTGGCCGCCGACAGCCTGGCCGAGCTGGCCCGCCTGGCCCGGCTCCTGGAGGAGGCCGGGCTGATCGAGACCCGGGAGGGCCGCAACGAGCTGACGCCCCAGGGACTGCGCCGCATCGGTCAGCGGGCTCTGGCCGAGCTCTTCTCCCGCCTGGCCAAGGACCGCATCGGCGGCCACGAGGTGGAACGGGCCGGGATCGGCCACGAGCGGGCCAACGAGCACAAGCCCTACGAGTTCGGCGACCCGTTCGCCCTCAACGTCGAAGAGACCGTGCGCAACGCCCTCCGGCGGAGCGGTCCCGGGCTCCCCGTCCGCCTGACCCCGGACGACTTCGAGGTGGAGCAGATGGAGCAGCTGGCCCGCTCGGCCACCGTGCTCATGCTCGACCTGTCGCTGTCGATGCCGATGCGGGACAACTTCCTCGCCGCCAAGAAGGTCGCCGTCGCCCTCCACGCCCTCATCACGAGCCAGTTCCCCCGCGACTTCCTGGCCATCGTGGGCTTCTCCGAGGTGGCCCGGGAGCTCCGCCCGGCCCAGCTGCCCGAGGTGTCGTGGGACTTCGTCTACGGCACCAACATGCAGCACGCCTTCATCCTGGCCCGCCGCCTCCTGGCCCATCAGAGCGGCTCCCGCCAGATCATCATGATCACGGACGGGGAACCGACGGCCCACATCGAGACCGGCGCCGGCGGTCGCAGCGAGGTCTTCTTCCACTACCCGCCGGTGTCGATCACCATCGAGAAGACCCTCGCCGAGGTCGACCGCTGCACCCGGGACGGCATCCGCATCAACACCTTCATGCTCGACGCCTCGTCCGGCCTGCGGGCCTTCGTCGAGCGGATGACCCGCATGAACCGGGGCCGGGCCTTCTTCACCACCCCCGAGACCCTGGGCGACTACCTCCTCGTCGACTTCGTCGAGCAGAAGCGCCGGGCCCGCCGGGCCGGCTGAGCGCCAGGGACTCCCAGGGGGTAGCCGTAGATCCGGCCCGGTGGATGGCCCCGCAGACCCCGCCGCCGGGAGCGAGCGCCTCGTTGGCGGCGTTGACGATGGCGTCGACGGCTTCGGTGGTGATGTCGCCCTGCGCCGCTTCGATCTGCACCGTTTGCTCCAGCTTTTCCCATTCACCTCGGCAACATCGACCTCACAAAACGGTAACCGTCACGATGGTCGCGAGGTCGGAAGAAATTGTTGCGGCATGAGCGCGCCCACGCTTGCGCCGCGCTTCCGGGCGGAGGCATAGTGACAGAGCTGTAATTACAACAGCGTCCTTCAAGGGGGTCCGATGCACGAGCTGTTCCGGAGATTCCCCGAGGAGGAGCGACGCTGGCAGGAGAGGGCCAACTGCCTTGGTGTCGACCCCGAGCTGTTCTTCCCCGAGCGAGGAGCTTCGACCCGAGAAGCGAAAGCCGTCTGTGCCGGATGCGCCGTCCGCCTCGAGTGCTTGGAATACGCGCTACGCAACCACGAGAAGTTCGGGATCTGGGGTGGGCTGTCGGAGCGTGAGCGCCGCCGGCTGCGCCGCCGCCGGGCGATGGGCGAGGTGATCGCCTCGGCTTAGCCTGTAGCGGTCCGGAGGCGGGCCTCGATGGTGTGATCGGGGCCCAAGCCGCTCCAGGAGAGGAACTCGGGGCTGCAGCGGGCGAGCTCAGCAGCCGGTATCAGCCCCACGAGTTCGAGCGCGACCACTTCGGAGCCCAGCCGGCGCACCTCGGCGTTGACCGCATCCGAGGCCGCTTCCAAACCGGTGGCGGTGAGATCGACAAGGTTCATCGACACCTGCGCCCGTCCCACCGACGGCAGGGGGAAGCCCAGCGCCCGGACTCCGGGCAGCCCGCCGTCCCGCTCCCGCACCGCTTTGGCGACCGCCGAGGCCACCCCCAGGTCATCGGTGGCCAGCTCCCAGTTGACGGCGATCATCAGGTTCCGGGCGCCCACGCAGACCGCACCCATCCGGGGATGGGGCTCCTGCGGACCGAAGTCGGGCTGCCGGGCCTTGAATGCGTCCCGCCGGACCGAGGGCAGCGTCCGCCCGTCCGGGTCGGCGGCGTCGTAGAGGAACGCCGGAAGGCCGAGCTCGCCGGCCACGGCCGCTCCGAAGGATCGGGCGCACGCCACCGCATCGGCCTGGAACGCCCCGTCGAGGGCGATGAAGGGGACGACGTCGATGGCCCCGAGCCGGGGATGGACCCCGTCGTGGGCGGAGATGTCCACCGCGCCCGCGACCGCCCGGGTGAGCGCCAGGGCGGCGTCGACGGCGGCCGTGCCCCCGTAGGCGGCGAGGGTGAACACCGAGCGGTGGTGATCGCCGTCGGTGTGGATGTCGAGCAGGGCCGGGCCGCAGGCGCCGGCCAGGGTGGCGAGCACGTCGGCGCTCTGCCCCTCCGACACGTTGGCGACGCACTCGACGATCCCCTCGCCGTGGCCGGCGCTCCCTAGGCTCCGGGTGTGCGCGTCGGTTTGGCCCTGCCCCATTACGACTTCTCCCTCCTCGATCCGGTCGGGGACACCCCGGGCCCTGGGCCGGCCGCTAACGCCCCGGGCCCCGGGCAGCCCGCCGCCGGCCGGCCACTCGGCTTCGAGAATATCGTCGACGTCGCCGGGCGGGCCGAGGACCTCGGCTTCGACTCGCTGTGGGTCTCCGACCACCTGTCCCTGTCGATCGAGAAGTACGGCGGGGGCCCGGGGGAGTGGTTCGCCTACGAGCCGCTGACCCTGCTCGCGGCGCTGGCCCGGCGGGTCGGGCGGGTCCGGCTCGGCACCCTCGTGCTGTGCGAGGCCCTGCGGCCGGCGGGGGTGGCGGCCAAGGCCCTCACCACCATCGACCACCTGTCGGACGGCCGCCTCGACATCGGACTGGGGGCGGGCTGGTACGAGCCCGACTACCTCGCCCTGGGAATGGATGTGCCACCCCCGGGGGAGCGCCTGGCCCGACTGGACGAGGCCCTGGCCGTCCTCCAGGCCGTGCTGCCGGGGGAGCCGGCCACCGTCGATGGCCGCTACCACCGGGTCCGGAGCGCCTGCAACCGGCCTCCGCCCCGCCAGGTGCCCCACCCGCCGCTGTTCGTGGGCGGGAAAGGTGACCGTCTGCTCGGGTTGGTGGCCCGCCGGGGCGTCGGGTGGAACACGTGCTGGGTGTGGACGCCAGCGGCCTACCGCGAGCGGCTGGCGGTCCTGGAGCGGGCGTGCGAGGCGGTCGGGCGGGACCCCGCCTCCATCCCCCGGTCGCTGGGCCTCTACACCCTCGTGGGCGAGGACCGCGCCGACCTCGAGCGCCGCTTCGAACGGATGCGCGACCTGGCCCCGGGCGGCATGCTCAGGGACGCCACGCTGGAGGAGTGGCGGGAGGGCCGCCTGGTGGGCACGGTCGAGGAGGTGGCGGACCAGGTGGCGGCCTGGGAGGCGGCCGGGGTGGGCGAGCTGATCTGCTGCGTGGGGCCGCTGCCGTTCTCCCTTACGGCGATCGACGATCTCGATCCGGTGGCCAGGGGGCTCCTCGGGCCCAGGTGCAGGTAACCTGGAGTTGCCTCGGCAGAAAGGACCACCCGATGAATCTCGGGCCGACCGAACTCATCATCGTCCTCATCATCGTGATGTTGCTCTTCGGCGCTGCCCGGCTGCCCAAGTTGGCCCGCTCGCTCGGGGAGTCGTCCAAGGAGTTCAGGAAGGGCATGAACGAAGGCGCTGGGCGCGACGACGATTCGTCTGGTTCCTCCCCCAGCTAGGGCATTCCGTTCCGGCCGGCCCGGGCTGAGAGGGTCCCGGCGGGAACTCCACCGCGGCGGGTGGCGTTCTCCTGATGACTGAGCCGGTACCGAGTTGGGAAGAGGTCGCCCGCCTTCATGGGCGTTTTCTGTACAACGTGGCGTATCGGCTGGCCGGTAACGAAGACGATGCGAACGACCTCGCCCAGGAGGCTCTTCTGCGGGTCCGCAAGGGTCTCGAGAGCTACCAGCCGGGGTCCATGGAGGCCTGGTTGTCCCGGATCGTGACCAACGTTTTCCTCGACGAGGTGCGCCGGCGCAAGCGCCGCCCGGTCCAGGCGTTGCCTGACGAGCCCGAGCGTCTCCTGCCCCCCTCGGCGGCGGCGGACGTCGACACCGACCGGCTGTCCGACGAGGTCCAGAACGCCCTGCGGTCCCTTCCCGAGGAGTTCCGGGCGGCTGTCGTCCTCTGCGACGTGGTCGGCCTGTCCTACGAAGAGATCGGCGAGGCGCTCGACATACCTGTCGGCACCGTCCGTTCCCGCATCCACCGCGGGCGCCGCCAGCTCCGGTTCGCCCTCGGATGACATCCTGGGACGCCTCCGGGATCGGGCCCCACCTGGAGGAGGCGCTGTCCGCCTGGCTCGACGACGAGCTCGCCCCCGCGGCCCGCCGGGAGTCCGCCCGCCACCTGGAGCGCTGCCCCCTCTGCCAGGAGGAGCTGGAGCTGGTGACCACGGCCCGGATGGCGGTCCGGGCCCTGCCCGTCCGCTTGCCGCCGCCGGATTTCCTCCAGGACCTGATTGCTCCCGTCACGGTCCTGCGCCCCCGCCGCCGGCTGGCGTGGGCCCTGGCCGCGGCGGCCGCCTCGGCGGCGGCCGTGTTCCTCCCCCAGGAGCCCACGGTGGTCCCCGTGCTCCCGTCCCTGGTGGAATCCCATGCCACCCGGGCCTCGGTCACCGGTGACCCCTTCAGCCACCTGGCCCCCATCGCCATCCCCGCCAGCCTCGAACGGTGAACAGCAACCCGGCCGCCCGCTGGACGACGGTGACGCTGATGGCGCTGGTCGGGGCCGTGGCCGGCGCCCTTCCCGCCGACGCCGGCGAGGCTCCGGCCCTGGCCCTGCTGGAACGGGCCCGGGAAGCCGCGGCGGCGGAGTCCTTCAGCGGCGTGATGGTGGTCGAGTGGCACGACGGCCGGAAGACCCGGCGGGCGGAGGTGCCGGTCCAGAGTCGGTCGGGGGCGTTCCGCTTCGGCGACGAGGTGGCCGGCTCGGGAGCCCAGCGCCTGGTCAAGGGCCCCGAGGGGTGGCTCACCCTGTGGCGCCGCGATGTGATCGCCCTCGGCCCCTCACCGGCGGTCAAGTACGACCTGTCGGTGGTCCCCGGCCCGGTGGTGGCCGGCCGGCTCACCGAGATGGTGGAGGTGCGGGCGGCGGCGGAAGGGGCGGTCGTCGAGCGCCTCTACGTCGACCGTGAGAGCGGGCTCCTGCTCCAGCGGGAGCTGCTCGACGCCCGGGGACGGCCCTACCGGTCCCTGCGGTTCGTGTCCCTGACCGCCGCCGCCACCCTGGTGGTCGCCCCGGCCCGCTCGGTGGCAAAGGAGCCGGTCGAGGCCGGGCGCCTCGACTCGCCCTACCGGTCCCCGACGAAGCTCGGGAAGGGATATCGCCTGGTGGGCGCCTACGAGAAGGCCAACCACGTGATCCATCTCTTCTACAGCGACGGCCTCCACGGCCTGTCGGTCTTCGAGCAGCGGGGCCACCTCAGCGCCTCGGCCATGCCCGAGGGCGGCCGGCGCGTGGAGCTGGACGGGCGCACGGTGCGGAGCTGGTCCACCCCGGCGGGCGAGACGGTGGTGTGGGAAAGCGACGGGGTCGTCTACACCGTCATCTCGGACGCCACCCCGGCGGATGTGGCCGCCGCCGTGGGCGATCTGCCGCACTCCCAGCGGGCGAAGCGGCTCCGGCGGGTGGCCGAAGTGGTGGTGTCGATCTTCAGGTGGCGGTGAGGGCCGGTCAGGTCGAGGTCAGGGCCGGTCAGGTCGAGGTCAGGGCCTGTCAGGTCGAGGTCAGGGTCCGGCGCCGCCGCAGGATCCGCCGCCGTTCGCGTTCCGAGCACCCGCCCCAGACGCCGTGGTCGATGCGGTGCTCGAGAGCGTACTCCAGGCACTCGAGGCGCACCGGGCAGGACACGCAGGTCTTTTTGGCCACCTCCACCCCGACCCCGTCGGACGGGAAGAACTGCGTCGGGGATCGGTCCCGGCAGGCGGCATAGATCATCCAGTCGTGTTCCATCTACCTGTCTGCAACGTCGGGCGGGTAATCGTGGTTCCCGCCAACAATCGGGTACAACCTGTCGTGTGGCTGCTCGAGGAGGCCTCCCATGACTGACAACCCCAGCGCCTGGCGCCCTCCGGGAAGTTCGGAGCCGTACCCTCCCCCGGACGACCTGCCGGACACCGAGACGGTGGAGTCCCCCTGGGCCCGCCGGGGCGAGGAGCCTGCGCCGGACGACGAGCCCGAGCTCCCTCCGTCCGCCGACCAGAGCCCGTGGACGCCGTTCGCCACCACGCCCCTGCCTCCGACGACACCGCCCTCGGCGACGCCACCGCCGCCCGCCTGGCGGGAGCCGGCGCCCTTCGAGGCCGTGGAGGAGACGGGTCCCATCGCCGCCGCCCCGACCCCGGCCCGCCGGAACCGACCGATGCTGCTGGCCGCCCTCACCGGGGCCGTCGTGGGCGCCGTGGTGGCGGGGCTGCTGGTGACGGTGCTGAAG